>NZ_JAZUMY010000116.1:0-6353 GCF_045603845.1 Methanobrevibacter sp. | reverse complement strand
AATCTATCTCTTGGCAGACGGCCGTTTAGTAAACTTGTCAGCCGCACGTGGACAGGGACACCCTGCAGAAATCATGGACATGAGTTTTGCTGTACAAGCATTATCCGCAAAACACATCCTTGAAAACGATTTGCCGGTCGGTGTTACCAAAGCACCTGATGAAATCGACTACACTGTAGCAAGCATGAAATTAGATGCTATGGGAATTGAAATCGACACATTAACCGACAGACAAAAAGAATATATGAACAACTGGCAAGAAGGAACATAATTCCTTCTTTTTTATTTTCATGTCTTATTTTAAATATATTGATAATGGCAAGGGACCCACCAAACTGTTTTTAGGCGGAGTTCATGGAAATGAGGGTAAAACCTCAATAAAGTTCATCAAATCACTTAAACTGGATGATTTATCCTGCGGACAATTCTATTTTTATAATTTTGACAAAACAGAGTATATCTCAACCATCAAGAAAGAGTTTTATGAAAGTGAACTGGGTCAAAAGATTCTAAACCTTATTAACTATTTTGAACCTGATTTTTACACGGAGCTTCACTGTTATAACCTTAAAAATTATGATAAACTAACTTCAATGGAGCGTTATAAAAAAACAGGCGTGCCTCCGTTGATTCCGGCAGGTAATCATGTCCTGGTGTCATCAGTTTCTCCACTTATAAGAATGACTTATTTTTCAACTGATACTGTATGCAAAACTCTTGAATTTCCATGTATTGAAAAGCTGACTCCTGAAATAATGGAAAAATTCAATTTTGATGAAAAATCAGCTACTGAAAGATACATGGATCTGTTAAGGTTAATCACTAAATGTGAGACTAGGGCGGATTTTGAAAATGCTATGATGGAAAAATACAAATCTCAAGTTCAATTGGCAATGGATTATGCAAAAAAAGTATTTGGGGAGGATTTTCCTCCGTATTAAAACCATGCATCAAGGCTTCCCTGTGAAGAGCTTAAATTTTTAAGCTTGTCTGATGCCTTTACGACACGATTTTCTGAAAATCCATGTTCGTAGCATAAAAATTCAACAAGTCCTTCCTTGTCAGGTTTGTTCCATTTGATTTTGTAATCGGTATTTACGTTATGGTTTAAAAATATTTCCCGCACCTCATTTAAGTCATGTGTGCTTTGGCTTTGAAGTTCAGCCAGTTTTTCCTTCAGCTGTCCTTTTTTTGCAAGTTTTAAAGCAGTTTTAGCACCTACTCCCTTTAATCCATCGCAGAAGTCGGTTCCAATCAGAATACCCATATCTATCAGTTCTTCACGGGTTATGTCCAGTTCATGCAAGACATGTCTTAATTCATAGTATTCCAGGTTTCCAAGGTTTGAATTAATTGCAAGGTTTCTTACAACCCTTTTAGCTCCAAATAAAAGACAGTCATAATCCTGTGATGCAACAGCATATGCATCTCCTTTTTCAACAAGATATGCAGCCTGCGCTTCACCTTCACCTTTAGCTTCAACATAAGGTATTCCCATTAATGTTAAAAGCTTTTTGGATGATTCGATTATTTCTGGAGATAGCTTGGATGATCTCATTGCATATTTGCGGGCTTTTTCTGTGTCTCCGCTTTTCAATGCTTCCTTGTAAATCTTTTCCGCTTCATCCCTGACTTCTCTTCTTTTGGCCTGAGTATCACTTTTAAGTTCGGGTGCCTTTCCGTCAAAGACATAAATTGGCTTTATTCCCTTTTCCACCATTGAGGAGTTTCTGTATAATATTCCGCTTAAGTGTGATGTGATATTTCCATGTTCATCACATAACGGCTGTCCATCTCTCTGCCTTATTGTTGATAGAAACTGGTAAAGCGTATTGAACGCATCAATTGACACTGCTCTTCCTTCCAAATCATTAAAGTTTATCTTTTCAGGTTCAATTATGTCTTTAAGTTTTACACCCATTCATACCACCTAAATGTCGGTAAATTTGCTTACAGGGAATACTTCCTTAATCCACATCAGTATTTCATTTTTATGTATGATGACGTAATCCCTTGCCAGCATGTCTTCTGTGGTGTCGAACAGTTCCTGAAGGGTCTTGTTTGGCTTTTCAATATAGATGTTATTGATTTCCCTTCTTGATTCGATATTGTAGTTTTTAAGTATTCTTCCGATTGGTATGTCCGCTCTGACCAAATCACAGCATATTTCATCGGTTAATCTTTTTAATGGTATGTATGACATTGCATAGATTAGGTTTTCGTCGTCTTTATGCATTATAACTTCTCTAAAGTTAACTTGCTCCCCAACATCGCAATTAACTAATCCCGCACTTTTGAGTGTTGCATCTTCAAAATGCTGCTCGAGTGTGGATAAGGTTATTTTTCCATACAAGACATCCAAAATTGCTGTTATGGATCCGTCTGTTGTCAGAAGTATTTTCTGTGTATTTGAGAAATTTTTAGGATATGATTCCTCAACTGCATTGATTTTTTCTATTAGTCTTTTGTTGGCTTCATTTTTGTTTATAGGCATTTTGTTCACATCAGATCTTTTGGATTTGTTATAACTCCCTCAATAGCTGAAGCAGCTACAACTTTTGAATTTGAAAGATAAACTGAAGATTTAGGGTCTCCCATTCTACCTTTGAAATTCCTGTTTGTTGTGGATATACAAACTTCGCCTTCGGATAATACTCCCATATGTCCGCCAAGACATGGTCCGCATCCTGGATTACATATTATGGCTCCAGCATCAATAAAAGCTTCTATATATCCCAGATTCATTGCTTGTTTGTATATTTCACGTGATGCCGGCAATATTAATAATCTAATATTATCGTTAATTTTGTGACCTTTCAATATTTCATAAGCGTCTTTTAAATCGGATAATCTTCCGTTTGTACATGAGCCTATTAGGCATTGGTCTATTGCTGTTCCTTCAACTTTGGAAATGTCTTTTACATTGTCCACATCATTAGGACATGCGATTTGGGGTTCCATGTCTGTTATGTCGAAATGAAGCTCTTTTTCATAAACGGCATTGTCATCGGATTTGACGATATTTAGTTCACTTTCCTTTTTGGAGGTTCTTTTGCATATGTAATCGATAACTTCTCTGTTCGGTTCCATTATGCCGTTTTTTGCTCCCATTTCAATTGCCATATTGCACATCGTGGCTCTTCCTTCAACGCCCATCTTTTCAATGCTTTCACCGCAGAACTCAGCAGTCTTGTATGTTGCTCCGGCAATTCCAATTTCTCCAATGATATTTAAGATAACATCTTTAGGTGCAATAGTAGGGTTCAATTCGCCTGTAACTTCCATCTTGATGGCCTGAGGAACCATAAACCAGGTTTTTCCGGTGGCCCAAACCATCGCCAAATCGGTTGCACCCATACCTGTTGAGAATGCTCCGAAAGCACCGTAGGTACAGGTATGTGAATCAGCGCCCACAATAACTTTTCCAGGCTCTACCAGTCCCATTTCTGGAACTACCTGGTGGCAGATTCCCTCTCCGTGAATGAAGTTTTTAGTTATGCCCTGTTTTTTTATGAATTCACGGCAAACCTTTTGAAATTCTGCAGATCCTATTGTGTTTGCAGGAACATTGTGATCGAAGATAATTGCTATTTTTTCAGGATCCCATACTTTGTCCGCTACTTTTTCGAAAGTTTTTATTGCAGGAGGGGATGTTCCGTCGTGAGACATTGCAAGGTCTACAGGAATTTCAATTATTTCTCCTGGGGTTACTTCATGGCCCGCCTTTTTGGATAAGATTTTTTCAGTAATGTTCATAAGAATGACCTATTCTTTTTTGCTGATTTTTTTAACTATTTCTCTGAATACCTGGTCGTTGATGTATTTTCCTTCTTCTCTTGACTTTTTGACCTGTCTTACGATTTCAATGAGCTGTTCGTCACTTACATCAAGTTCACATTCATTCAGTTTGGCTCTGACTGCTCTGCAGCCTGAATGTTTTCCTAAAACAAGCTGTCTTTTCTGACCGACAAGTTCAGGCACATATGGCTCATAGCATAAAGGCTCTTCGATAACCGCATCAACATGGATTCCGGATTCGTGTCTGAACACGTTGTTTCCAACAACAGGCTTGTTGTATGGGATTGGCAATCCGCTTGCCTTTGACACGATATTGGATAATTCTGTAATGTATTTGGTTTTGAATCCTAAATCCTTACCATATAATATTTTTAAAGCCATAATAAGTTCTTCTAAAGAAGCGTTTCCTGCTCTTTCACCGATACCGTTTACTGTAGTTGAAATTCCTTTTGCTCCGGCCAGCACTCCGGTAATTGAGTTGATTACAGCTAAACCGAAGTCGTTGTGGCAGTGGAGTGCAATATTGACATTCAAGTCTTTTACAAGTTCTCTTACCAGATAATCGATACCCTGTGGTGTGATTGCGCCTGTTGTATCGGCTATATGGACTCTGTCAGCACCGCATTCCTGTGCTTTTGAATATATTCTTTTTAGAAATTCGATGTCTGTTCTTGTTGCGTCTTCAGCTGAAAATGCCACATACAATCCGTGGTCTTTGGCGTAATCCACAGCAGTTTCACATAAGTTAATTGCGTCCTGACGAGTTATGTGCATCTTATGGTCAAGATGGATGTCTGAAGTTCCGACAAATGTAATGATTCCGTCAACGTCACAGTCAAGAGCAGCATCAATGTCTTCAGGCTTTGTCCTTGTCAGCGCGAGAATATCAGCGTTCAAGCCTTCTTTTGCTATTGCTGACACGCTTTCTCTCTCTCTTTCGGAAACTATCGGAAATCCTGCTTCGATCTGGTTAATCTTGAACTGGTCAAGTTTGCGGGCAATTTCCAGTTTATCATTTAAGCTGAAACAAACGCCGGGAGTCTGTTCTCCGTCCCTTAAAGTTGTATCATAGATTATAAAATCTTTTGGAAATGTTATTTCACATTCTTTGTTATAATGACTTATATAATATTGCAATTATCTCACTTCTTTAAAATTTACTATTATAGTATATTTTTTTAATGTTAATATAATTTTTCTAAAAGTTCCAGGTATGATGTTCTTTCAAATCCGTCATCAACTCCCAATTTGGAAAAGAGTTCAAATATTTTATCCTGGGCATCGCTGTAATCCGCACCATCATCCAAAGCTATTTCTATTTCCATATAGGGGTCCAGACCTTCGACATCGTCCAGGCTGATTTCAAAATTTTCATATTTATAATATTGCCTGTTTTTCCTGACTGCCCTTACCATGCTAAATCCCAAATGCTGGAAAATCCCGCTGCACTTTTCACTGTCTTCTATTGCAATTTCAATTTCTTCTCTTGTTTTGCTTTTAGAATCTATTTTCGGACCTTTATATGTTATGAATATATTTTCAGATTCATTTTCTCTTGTTGTTCTTATTCTTAAGGCCTCATCGGTATTTGCAAAATCAACAATCGGGCTGTTAAAATATATATCTTCCTGAAATTCTTTTTTACTTTTTAAAGCCCCAATATTTTCTAACTTTTTTTCCATATCCTGAAAATTTTCAATTTTTGCTTTTACTTCAACTTCTATCATGTCAATTTCCCCTATTGATTATTATTTAAAATTTTATCAAATTTTAATTTTTTTCTTTTGATATATAAATAAACATAAGTTTATATACTATTTAAATAAAATATTTTATTAGTAAAAATTTAATTTTTGTTTTCTCAATTTTTACTTAACTACTTTTAAAAACTTAAATTTGGAGGTTTAAATTTGACCGATGTTGACATTAAAATAGAAAACATTGTAGCTTCCGCAAGCATTGGAAAGGATATTGTCCTTACTGATGTGTCCCAAGCTTTAGAAGGGGTTAATTTTAATCGTGAACAGTTTCCAGGATTAGTTTTCAAACTTAAAGATCCTAAAACCGCAGCATTAATTTTCAGCTCTGGTAAGCTTGTGTGTACTGGGGCAAAATCTATAGATGATTCCAAATTGGCAATCAAAAAAACTGTAGATTTGATGAGGACAGTGGATACTGAAATTCCTCATGAATTTGAAATTAAAATTCAAAATATTGTGGCATCTGCAAACCTGCAATCCACATTAAACTTAGAAGCAGTAGCTTTAGAACTTGAAGATACTGAATACGAACCGGAACAATTCCCTGGTTTAGTATACAGATTATCTGACCCTAAAGTTGTGCTATTATTGTTTGGTTCCGGTAAAGTTGTGTGTACTGGAGCAAAAACAAAAAGCGACGCTAAATTAGGTGTCGAAAGAGCTTACGACAGATTAAGTGAGCTAGATTTAATATAATTGGTGGTATTATTGATTAAACTTGTAGTATTTGACTTAGATAACGTTATTATTGATGGTGAAGCAATAGATGAGATAGGAAAATTAGCAAATGTTGAA
>NZ_JAZUMY010000115.1:0-14058 GCF_045603845.1 Methanobrevibacter sp. | reverse complement strand
GGGGAAACTCTCTGTTCACCTGAAGACAAAATCAAAGAGTTCGAAGGTTTAGAACACATTTCCGAACCTGTAGTTACTGTAGCAGTGGAAGCTAAAAATACTAAAGACTTACCAAAACTCATTGAAGTATTAAGACAAGTTGGTAAAGAAGATCCTACTGTAAAAATTGATATTAACGAAGAAACCGGTGAGCACTTAGTATCCGGTATGGGTGAGCTTCACTTGGAAGTTATCGGTTACAGAATCGGTGAAAAAGGTGTAGATATTACAACTTCAGAACCTATTGTTGTATACAGAGAAACTGTAAGACAATTATCTCCACAAGTTGAAGGTAAATCTCCTAACAAGCATAACAGATTCTACTTAACTGTTGAACCTTTAGAACCTGAATTATATGATGCTATCCAGGAAGGAGACATCAAAGAAGGTAGAGTAAAAGGTAAAGAATCTGCTAATGACTTCATGGAACATGGTTTAGATAAAGAAGAAGCTAGAAGAGTATGGGCTGTTCACAACAGAAGCATATTCCTTAACATGACTCGTGGTATTCAATACTTGGACGAAGTTAAAGAATTATTACTCGAAGGATTTGAAGCAACTCTCGAAAGCGGACCATTAGGTGAAGAAATTTCCATGGGATTAAAATTCAAACTCCATGATGCAAAACTTCACGAAGACGCAGTTCACAGAGGACCTGCTCAAGTTTTACCAGCTATCAGAAACGCAATCTTAGGTGCTATGACTCTTGCAGAACCTGCATTATTAGAACCTATGCAGAAAGTAGTTATTGACACTCCAAATGATTACATGGGTGCATGTACTCGTGAAATCCAAAACAGAAGAGGTCAAATTGTTGACATGGGTCAGGAAGGAGACATGGCAAGAATCGAATCCAAAGTTCCTGTAGCTGAAATGTTCGGTTTCGCTGGTGATATCAGATCCGCTGCAGAAGGTAGATGTTTATGGTCTACTGAAATCGCAGGATTTGAACCACTCCCACGTGAGATGCAAAGCCAAATTGTCAGAGAAATCAGACAAAGAAAAGGTTTATCTCCAGAACCGTTCCCTACAAGCCACTACTTAGGAGACGTATAAATTTAAAAATTAAAAATTTAATTTTTTCATTTTTTTTATTTTTATTAAAAATTCATGAAAAAAACATTATCTATTTATATGTTAAAATATAAATTAAATTTAAGCTAACATTTAAGCTTACTAATGTTTGTTAATATATATAATTTAAAGAGGTATTATAATGGCAAAAGAAAAAGAACATCTTAACTTAGCATTTATTGGACACGTTGACCACGGAAAATCCACTTTAGTTGGACACTTATTATTAAAAGCTGGTGCAATTGCTGAACAACAATTAGATGACGGTGAAAACAAATTCAGATTTGTTATGGACAAATTAGGTGAAGAAAGAGAAAGAGGAGTAACTATCGATTTAGCTCACCAAAAATTCTCCACCAAAAAATACGACTACACTGTTGTAGACTGCCCAGGACACAGAGACTTCGTTAAAAACATGATTACTGGTGCTTCCCAAGCAGACGCAGGTGTATTAGTTGTTGCAGCTGACGACGGTGTCATGCCACAAACTAAAGAACACGTGTTCTTATCCAGAACTTTAGGTATCGGTCAATTAATCGTTGCAATCAACAAAATTGACTTAGTAGATTACTCTGAAGACAAATACAACGAATTAAAAGAAGAAGTTACTAACTTAATCAAAACCGTAGGTTTCAACCCTGATCAAGTACCTTTCATCCCATTATCTGCATTTGAAGGGGACAACATCAAAGAAGCAAGTGAAAACACTTCCTGGTACAAAGGTGACACTTTAATGGACGCATTAGACAAATTAACTCCACCTGAAAAACCTACTGACTTACCTTTAAGAATTCCTATTCAAGACGTTTACTCCATTACTGGTGTAGGTACTGTACCTGTAGGAAGAGTAGAAACCGGTATCATGAAAAAAGGTGAAAACGTTATCTTCCAACCTGCTGGAGCTTCCGGAGAAGTTAAATCTATCGAAATGCACCACGAAGTATTCGAAACCGCTGAACCTGGTGACAACATCGGATTCAACGTAAGAGGTGTAGGTAAAAACGATATTAGAAGAGGAGACGTTGCAGGACACACTGATTCCGCTCCTACTGTAGCAAGAGAATTCAAAGCACAAGTTGTTGTTTTACAACACCCTGGTGTAATCACCGTTGGATACACTCCTGTATTCCACTGTCACACCTCTCAAGTAGCATGTACTTTCTTAGAATTAATGCAAAAATTAAACCCTGCTACTGGTGCTGTTGACCAAGAAAACCCTGACTTTATCAAAACCGGTGATGCAGCTATTGTTAAAATCAAACCAACTAAACCAATGTGTCTCGAAAACGCAAAAGAAATCCCACAAATGGGTAGATTTGCTATCAGAGATATGGGTCAAACTGTTGCAGCTGGTTTATGTCTTGAAATTACTGAAAAACAATAATTGTGTAGAAAATTCTGTTTAAGTTTTTAACTTAAACTTTCTTTTCTTTTTTTTGTACTTTGGAGGATAATTAATGAATCAAGCAAGAATTAAGCTTACAGGAACTGATCCAGAAAAATTAGCTTATGTCTGTGATCAACTCAAAAATATTGCTGAAAGAACTGGAGTTGATTTATCTGGTCCTATTCCATTACCTACTAAAAAATTAGTAGTTCCAACAAGAAAATCACCAGATGGTGAAGGTAAAGCTTCTTGGGAAAAATGGGAACTTAGGATTCACAAACGTTTAGTCGGTATTGGAGCTGACGAACGTGCAATGAGACAAGTAATGAAAGTTAATGTTCCTGATAATGTAAGTATTGAAATAGAACTTAAAGGATAAATATTTAGATTTTCTAAATATTTCCTTGTTATTATCATAAAGCCGAGATAGTCTAGCCTGGTAAGGCGCGGGACTTGAAATCCCGTGGAGTTTCTCCGCCTGGGTTCAAATCCCAGTCTCGGCGTTATCTATAATTTTTTGATTTTTTTTAAAATAAGTGTATTTATATTTGTTTTCGCTCTGCCGAGGTAGTCTAGTCTGGTAAGGCGCGGGACTTGAAATCCCGTGGAGTTTCTCCTCCTGAGTTCAAATCTCAGTCTCGGCGCTTATTTATTTTTAAAATAATTCTTTAATTTTTTCATCGAATTCATCAAGTGTTGAAACGATATCCTTTTTTTCCAATTCCTTGATAACAGGTCTTTTTATCATAAGCAAAGCTATATTCTTTTGGTTGGCAGCTTCAATTTTTTCAATGACTCCGCCTATTTCACCGCTTTCCTTTGTTATCATGACACTCGCATCATACTTTTCAATTAAATCGATGTTTTCTTTCAAACTGGCGGCACCTTTCATTTCAATGATGTGGTCGTTTTCAATTCCCAGTTTTTCACATTTCTCGATTGACTTGGGAACTTTCAAGATGCGGGGATAGAACCTGTCAATTGCAACATTTTTCAGGACATCTTCCATAGTATTGGCGCCTGCAAAATGTAAAATGTTTCCCTGAGGGAATTCGTCAGCTATTATCTCACCGGCATTTTCAAAGGATTTTGCATAAATGATGTGTGAATCGTCAATGTCATCAAAGCTTAATGCAGGCCTTTCAAAGCGAATATATTTGATATTGCATATTTTTGATACGCTTGTACTCGTCTGGGTGATGTGTTCGGCAAATGGGTGTGTTGCATCTATCAGCAAATCAAAGTCGGAATTATTTATAAGATCAATAATTTCATCTTTAAGAAGAGGCCTTGCGATTGTATCGTCACTGCCCGCCTCAACAGCCAGTTTTGATCCGTATTCGGTTGTGGTAGTGGTTAATATATGGGTATCGTAATTGTTTTTTAAGTGTTTGATGAGCTCTGTTGAGTCCTTTGTTCCGCCTAAAAGAAGAATGTTTAATTTTTTCATTGTATCACTTTATTCATTATTTTTTCAGCTATTATTATGGTAAATGCAACAATTACAATCATTATCCAGTCGATTATTCCAATACTTGTCGTTTTAAATATGATTTGCAGTTGCGGGATGTATATTATTAGAATTTGCAATATGAATGAAATCAGAATTCCGGCATATAGAAATTTGCTTGATGAATTGGAGTTTGCCTTGCAGTTATATGCATTGAACAGCTGGTAAAGCACAAACAACGTGAATGCCACTGTCATAGCCTTTGTCTGTGATGATGTTGTCAGCTGATAATCGAATACACATATTGTTCCGATTGCCATAACCAAACCTGAAATCAGAATTCTAATAATGGTTTTTCTATTTAATATGTCTCCGGTCTGCGGCTTTCTTTCCATAATGTCCTTTTCGGCACCTTCCATTCCTAAGGTTTGAGCTGGAGGTCCGTCCATCACGATATTTATCCACAGAAGCTGCACTGGTGAAAACGGTATTGGCAGGCTCAGGATACTTGTTCCGATGATTGTGATTATGGCACCGATATTTGTTGACACCTGAAACTTGACAAATCTTTTGATGTTGTCGTAAATCTTTCTTCCTTCCCTAATGGCTTTTACTATTGTTGCAAAATTGTTGTCCTGTATGATCATGTCTGCCGCTTCACGGGCAACTTCAGTTCCGTTACCCATGGCTACTCCAATTGATGCCTTTTTAAGTGCCGGAGCATCGTTTACACCATCGCCTGTCATTGAGACTGTATTTCCTTTCTTTTTGAGTGTTTCGACAATTCTCATTTTCTGGGCAGGTTTCACTCTTGCATAAACTTCAATGTCTTCCACAATCTTTGAATACTCTTCATCGCTTAAACTTTCCAGTTCGGCACCGGTAATTACCTTTCCATCCGTTAATATGTCCAGTTCTTTAGCTATTGCCTTTGCTGTTATTTCATGATCTCCTGTAATCATGATTACTTTAATTCCGGCTTTTTTACAATCTTCAATAGCTTTTTTGGCACTTTCCTTCGGAGGGTCGATTATGCCCACAAGTCCTGTGAAAATCATGTTTGCTTCATCGTCATTCTCATCTTTAATCTTGTATGCAATGCCTATTGTCCTTAAAGCATTGCCCGCCATTTCATCAATTTTTTTCAATAGCGTTTCCTTAATTTCAGGTGTAATTATTTCAATACTTCCAGCATTATCTATGTATTTACTTTTAGCTAAAATTATTTCTGGAGCACCTTTTGAAAATATTATATTATCTTTACCGTCACAGCTATATTCACAGCTCATCATTTTACGATTGCTGTCAAGTGGAATTTCATTAATTCTTTCATATTCTTCAAAATCATTATTTTCTTCTTTAAAATATTTAAAAATGGCCACATCAGTAGGATCACCTATGATTTCACTATTGCTTTCAATTGCATTGTTGCATAGGAGGCCTATTTGGGAAGTTTTGCTTTCATTGTAAAAGAATGTTTGTCTGACAGTCATTTTATTTTCGGTTAAAGTTCCTGTCTTGTCACTGCAGATGACGTCACATGACCCGAGAGTTTCAACGGAAAGCAGTCTTTTTACAATAGCATTGGATTTTGCCATTTCCTGCATTCCCAAAGCCAATGTCAATGTCAGTACTGCAGGCAGTCCTTCAGGTATTGCTGCAACGGCAAGTGAAACTGCTGTCATGAATGTTTCAACAATTGGTATTCCTTTTGAAAATTCCAGAATGAAAACGAATACACATACAATGATTGCTATTGCAGACAGCATCTTTCCAAGTTTTGAAACCTTGATTTGAAGAGGTGTTTCGCCTTCATCCTCCTGAACCATTTCTGCAATTTTGCCTATTTCGGTTTCCATACCTATTTTGGATACGACACCTACGGCATTACCTGAAATGATGTTTGAGTCCATATACACTTCATCGCTTATTTCTTTGGATATTGCTTCTGATTCCCCAGTCAGATAGGATTCATCAACCTGCAGATTATTTGATTCGATTAAAACCAAATCTGCAGGAGTTCTGTCTCCCTCCTCTAAAAGCACAACATCTCCGATTGTAAGTTCCCTGGATTCTATTCTTTGAACTTTTGAGTTTCTCTTAACAATTGCCTCTTTTGTAATCAGGCTTTTAAGCATTTCGGATGCTTTTTGTGAACGGTATTCCTGAATGAATCCTATGATTGCATTTAATATTATTGCAATCATTATAACGGCCGCATCGATAACGTCGCCTACAAAATATGCCGCAACTGCCGCTACAAACAGCAGTCCTATTAAAACGTCAATGAACTGTTCGGCAAATAGCTTCAGTGGACTTTTAGGTTTTTTTTCTTCAAGCTCGTTGAAGCCATACGTGGACTGTCTTTCAACGACTTCATCATCATCCAAACCGTTAACGGATGTGTTATATTTAGTTAAAATGCTTTTTTCCATTTATACACCCAATATGTAGAAACTTGCTTTTTTGTAATTTTTTAATTTTAATTGTGCTCTTTTAGTATTTATATCTTCATTGAACAGAGGTTTGATAATCAGTTTAGTATTTGTTTTTAAAGCCAAATCCACAATATATGGCTGAAGCTCGCTAGGAGGTCTTATTGAATATATTATGTCAAGATCTTTGTATAATTCCAGATTCGGATTTGTAACATCATCTTTAACAACGCTTGAGTCATTTGGAGAGATGTCTGTTTTAAATATTTCAATGTTTTCCTGTTCGCTTAGAAAATCATAAACCTGTGTGAATTTGCCAACGCCGATTTCACATATCTTTGTCGGATTATTGTCACATAATGATAGAATGTATTCTGCGAAATTCTGCCACATACAATCAGCCTGTTTTTTTTTGTTTTCATTAATATTTATTTTAAAAATATTTAAATAACTTTTTTGTTATATTAATGATATGATGATTATTCGCGAGTTTACTCTGGATGATTTAAAAAGAGTTTATGAAATAGAGAACATGTCTTTTGACCAGTCTTATGGAATCAGCATGTTTAAGGGCCTGTATGATATGGGAACAGGTTTTCTGGTGGCTGAAATTGACGGTTATGTTATAGGGTATATCATTTTCTGGATTAAATATGAAAATCAGGGCCACATAATTTCCCTTGCGGTCGATAAGAATTACAGGCGGCTGAAAGCGGGAACTCGCTTGTTATCAAAAGCCATCCAAATACTGATGATGTTTGATATAGCGAACATATATCTTGAAGTAAATGAAAACAATGATGGCGCTTACGAATTTTATAAAGGATTTAATTTTAAGGTGGATAGGGTAGTTCCGGATTATTACAATAATCATGATGGGGCAATTGTGATGTATTTGCCTATTATAAGGTCACGTTAGTGAGATTGCCCAGTCCGGTCATTTGGCTGTACTGAATCAGCGTATCTGAAGTTATTGTTCCGGTCAATATGAGTATCAAAAGTAAAACCAGATAAAAGATAAATATTCCAAGCTGGATGCGGCCGTGCTTTTTGGCTACAGGATCCCTTCTGGTCGTAAGGTATATTGCAATGATAAGTCCGATAAGTCCGCCTAAGATGGAGAATATGTAACCTAATGCGATTAATATTCTGCTTGTATGCGGAGCATCATTGATTCTTTCGGCATCTGCAGATATTTTTCTTTTGATGACAATCGGGTTTAGGGAAGATTCATTATTTTCAAACTGGTTTTTAAAGATTAATGGTGTGCCACATTTTACACAGTAATCTGCCTCATCAGGATTCGGATAATTACATAATGGACATACATTTCCAGATTCTTCTATTTTTGTAAATTCATATCCGCATTTTATGCAAAATCCGTATTGATCATCGCTTGTTGTGTGGCATTGTGGGCATCTTCTTATAACCATATTATCACTTTATTTAAATTTAGTCAATCAATTTATTTAAAAGTTATTATAAATTATTATTTGGGTGTATGTATAATGCTTGAAAGGATGGAAATTACTCAACGGTTCAGTTTTAAAAAATCAAACAAGCATTATGAATGTTTCATTATAGATTTTATTTCCAAAAAGGCTTATTTTAACATTAATGAAATGATTTATCCCGAACAGTTTTATGAGGGTAATTATTCACTTGAAAATCCCTGTGATCCGATTTTAAACGATTTGAAATCAAGAGTGTTGAGTAAAATTTATGATTTGGATGAAAGTGACTGTGAAGTGTTCAAAAGGGAATTTAAAAAGCTGAATCTTTTTGAAGGATTCAAATCTCAGGGCTTCCAGTACTTTGAAAAATTGGAAAATATCTATTCATGCAATATTAATTTCTATTATTCTGATGATTATCAGGAATTTTCCATCAAAAATGATTTTCCCAAAAAATGGTTGGATTTCAATGGACTATTGATTAAATTAGTTCATTTTGATGTTTTAAACGTTTCTAATCTGGAAAATATTGTAACTAATTTATTTTATAATGTAAGAAAAGAAGGAGTTTATGATAAGCTCAACAATAAATTGGAATTGACCTCACTTGAATTCGGGCATTATGAAGCTTTTCCATATGGGAATCCTCATCCCAATATTATGATTGACTTAAAAAAGAGAGAAATCGACGGATATTTTGAAAAGGAAAATGCTGATTTGGATATTCTTTTGAATCTTTTGGAAAGATATGGTGTTTATGAGTGGATTTTTGATTCATATCATAATAAATCCAAGAATTATGACTCTCCTGAACTGGACGGTTATGACTGGTATCTGGAGCTTGTTTTCGAGGATTCAATCATCTGGAACATAATTGGCCATAATGAATATCCGGACACTTACATCTGTCTTGCCCGTGAAATCAAAGAGTTAACAGGTCTGGATTTGCTTGAAATGGAAACGATTCCTGAAGAGGAAATTGAATTATTTGATTATTACGGAAAAATGAAATTATCCTAAAAATTGCTGTTTTTTTCATTAATTATTTATATCTGTAATTAGATAATTTTATATATTATATTAATTTTATCATAGGGGATTATTATGTCAGAAGTCTCATCAAAAGAATTATATGAATTTAAAAAAACTTTAAAAGAGTTATCACAAAAAAGAGGAAGAGGTACAGAACTTGTTTCAGTTTACATCCCGCCGGACAAGCAGCTAAGTGATGTCGGTAAGCATATGAGGGATGAGCTTGGACAGAGTGCCAACATCAAGAGTAAACAGACCAAAAAGAATGTTCAGTCAGCTATTGAGGTTATTTTACAGAGCATACGTTTGTATAAGCAGCCTCCTGAAAACGGGCTGGTTTTATTTGTAGGTATGATTCCTAAAGGCGGTCCTGGTACTGAAAAGATGGAAAAATACATTTTGGAACCTCCTGAACCTGTTGTAACTTACTGGTACAAATGTAACAACGAGTTTTTCTTGGAACCTCTCGAATACATGATTGAGGAAAGGGATACCTACGGTTTGGCTGTGGTTGACAGAAAAGAGGCTACCATTGCTACTTTAAAAGGTAAAAAAATCAATATCATTGGTCACTTGACCAGTGGTGTTCCGGGTAAGCATAAGGCCGGGGGACAATCACAAAGAAGGTTTGACCGTGTTATTGAAGATGAAGCCCGTGAGTTCTTGAAACGTATTGCCAGACGTATCAATGATGAGTTCCTTCCTTTGAAAGATGATTTGAAGGCTGTCGTTATCGGCGGGCCTGGTTTTACCAAAAACGATTTGGTTGATGCCGATTACATTCAGTATGAAATCAAGGACAAGATTATTGCAACCGTTGACACATCATACACTGGTGAGTTCGGTATCCGTGAAGTCATCAACAAATCAACTGATCTTTTAAATGAATTGGATGTTATCCATGAAAAAGAAATCATCCAGAAGTTTTTAGGCGAACTCAGAAAAGATGACGGTCTGTATTCATACGGTGAAGAGGAAGTCAGGAATAACCTTATAATCGGTGCTGTTGACACATTGCTTTTATCTGAAGATTTGGATTCAATGCGCAAAACTTTCAAGTGCGGAAACTGTGGTTTTGAAAAAGGAATCACTGTTAAAACCCAATCTGAAGCGGATTCACTTGAAGAACGCTGTCCTGAATGTAATGAACTGCTGAAAGAAGAAGCTTCTGAACTTTTAGTTGATGATTTTGTTGAATTGGCTGAGGATATGAACACCAGTGTCGAGTTCATTTCCACTGAAACCGAAGAGGGCATGCAGCTTTACCGTGCATTCGGTGGTATCGGCGCAATCCTAAGATATTACGTTGGACACTAAGGATTTTAACCGATCCTTACTTTTTTTTTATTATTTTCATTATTTCGGACATATTTTTTTTAATCTTTTTCTGGTCGGACATATACTTCCACCCATTTTTTGTCAATTATTTAGTCGGACATATACTTCCACCTATTTTTGTTTAATATATTTTATTTATTTTTAAACAATTCACCATTTTTTTATTATTTTTATATATATTTCTAAAATTTATTTGATTTTTTATGATTTTGTCTACAAATTAATGATTTTTGTTGGACTTTGTAGATTAATATAATAAAACTTCTATATAAAATTATAAAATTTTTTATTTATTTTATTATTTTGTCCAATAAATTTATGGATATTGTTAATTCTATTCGGATTTTTTTAAAAAAAGTGAAAACTATTAAATATGAGAAAGTACAAAAAATTAATTGTCATGTCAAAAATATAATTTTGACAGTGAAAATTGGAGGAATAATTTTGTCATACGTAGACGATGTAATTGAAACTATTATTGAACAAAACCCTTCAGAACCAGAATTCCATCAAGCTGTACGCGAAGTATTGGAATCCTTAAGGGTTGTTATTGAAGAAAACGAAGAAGAATACAAAAAAAATGCACTTCTTGAAAGATTAACTAATCCAGAAAGACAAATCAAATTCCGTGTCCCATGGGTAGACGACAACGGACAAGTACAAGTAAATACTGGATACCGTGTCCAATTCAATTCAGCTATTGGACCTTACAAAGGAGGATTACGTTTCCACCCTTCCGTAAATGTCGGTATCATCAAATTTTTAGGATTTGAACAAATTTTCAAAAACTCCTTAACCGGACTTCCAATTGGTGGAGGAAAAGGAGGATCAGACTTTGATCCTAAAGGAAAATCAGACAGAGAAATCATGGCATTCTGTCAAAGTTTCATGACCGAATTATGCAAATACATCGGAGCAGATACTGATGTGCCTGCTGGAGATATCGGTGTAGGTGGTCGTGAGATCGGATTCTTATTTGGCCAATACAAAAGAATCAGAGGTTTATACGAAGGAGTATTAACTGGTAAAGGATTAACCTTCGGTGGATCCCTTGCAAGAACTGAAGCTACAGGTTACGGATTATTATACTTCACCAACGCAATGTTAAAAGCAAACGATATTGACATCGCTGGAAAAACCATTGCAGTATCAGGTGCAGGTAACGTAGCTATTTACGCAATCGAAAAAGCACAACAATTAGGCGGTAAACCTGTAACATGTTCCGATTCAACCGGTTGGATTTACGATCCAGAAGGAATCGATGTTGAACTGTTAAAAGAAGTTAAAGAAGTAAGACGTGAAAGATTAACCGCTTACGCAGAAGCAAGAGAAAGTGCTGAGTACCACGAAGGTAAAGGTGTATGGACCATTAAATGTGACATCGCTCTTCCATGTGCAACCCAAAACGAATTGCAATTAGAAGACGCTAAAACCTTAGTCGAAAACGGTGTTTTAGCTGTTGCTGAAGGAGCAAACATGCCAACCACTATTGAAGCAACCGAATACTTACAGGAAAACGATGTATTATTCGCACCAGGTAAAGCTTCAAATGCTGGTGGAGTAGCAACTTCCGCTTTAGAAATGTCACAAAACTCAGAAAGATTATCTTGGACATTTGAAGAAGTCGACGGCAGACTTCAAACTATTATGGAAACTATTTTCGCAAATGCTGCAGCTGCTGCTGAAGAATACGGAATGGATAAAAACTACGTAGCAGGAGCAAACATTGCAGGATTCAAAAAAGTAGTTGACGCAATGAACGCACAAGGAATCGTATAGATTTCCTTGTTTATTTTTTCTTTTTTTTAGTTATTTCTTATTTATTGAATTATTTAGTCTTTTTTTGTATTTTGTTAATTTTTGCATGTTTTTTATGAATTCAAAGAATTTATTATTTTTTTATTAAGTTTGATATTTTTTTAAAATGTATATTTAATATATTTGTTTACAATAAATATAAATAATATATTTAATATAATAAGTATGATGATTTATTTTTGTTGGGGAATTCACAATGGGTATGAAAACAATTCGCGTAACTGAAGAAGTTCACACAAAACTAGCTCATTTAGGTTTAAAATCTGAAACATATAATGATATTATAGCTAGATTAATTGAGGTGTATGAAAAAATGTATTTTGAGGAATTAACTGATGAAGAAGCAGATTATTATAATGAAAGGATTAGACATTTTGAAAACGGAGACTATTCTGGCACTAGAAAAGTTGATTTAAATGCCATCAGAAAATAGTTCCAAAATTTGTTATGAACTTTTTGAGGATAAAAAAGCAATAAAATTTATGGATAAACATTTCGATGATGAAAGGTTAATTAATAGGATATATGATAAATATCATAGATTAGTAGTTGACCCATATAATGAAGCTGAAAGTTCATTTAAAAGTAGGAAATGTCCAAAATGTATGAAAACTCGGGTTGGTTCATATAGAATCGTATATTTTGTTAATGAATTAACTAAAGAAGTTGAAATAATTGACATTGGCCCTAGGAAAAGCATTTACAAAAAATGGAATTAATTAAAGTATGGTGATTCCATTTATTTCCTCTGCAAGGAATCGTATAAATTTTATTGTTTATTTTTTCTTTTTTTGTAGGGTGTCCGCCAAAATTGATTTTTGAATTTTGCGCAAAAAAATTTTAGCCCTATACTATACTATTTTTTAAATATTTTAATTCATAATTCTTAAATATTAATTTTATATATTAAATTTTTGTTTTATCTATTTTTGATTAATTATAGATTTTTATTTTTGATTTAACTGTTTTTTAAACAGTTAAGTTTATATACTTTGTTGTACATATTTTATATTAGATATAAGTTATTTTGGTGTTGTTGTTTATGGTTAAAAGAAAATTTGATAAGAATCAGATAAAATTAGGTATTAGGACTTTAGATTGGAATGTTCTGAAGGATCATATTTCTCGTTTTGTTGTTGATTTTATTGAAGATGTTTTTTCGCTTTTGGAAATTGATGAGCCTAAGAAAAAGAAAGGAAGAGAGTCATTACCTGTTGATTCAATGTTAAAATTGCTTGTTTATGCTAAAATCCAGCATATTGATAGAGCATCAATAATTGAGGACATGGCAAGGTACCATGATATTTTTAGGTTTGTTTGTGATGATATTAGGCCTTCTGAACGTTCAATTCAAAGGTATCGGAGAGAATACGGTCGTTATTTTGAAGTATTATTGCAAATGACCTTAAGGCATTTGATGAAGGTTTTACTGAATTTAATCACGTTGCTATTGATGGAACTATTAAAAAAGCATATAATTCCAACAACAACACAATCTCTAAAAAAGAAACCAAAATATTAGTCGATTACTATGAAGGACGTTCAGTTAGTCCTGAAAGCCTTGAAAAACTCCATAAACCAGCTAAAAGAATATTGGAAAAAAAGGACATGGATGATGAAGATAAATTGGAACTATTATATGGCATAGAAACACAATTTACATTTACAGGACAAGATAGAATACCTGTAAATGATATTGAAGCTCGTTTTATGAAAGGAAAGAAAGGAAATTACATGGTTGCCTATAATATCCAGTCTGCAGTTGATTACGACACCAAATTAATCTGTGCAATAAACGTCACACAAAGCCTAACAGACCATTATGAACTACCAGCAATCGCCAAAAAAGCAATACAAAACATAAACACCAAACCAAAATACATAAGCGCCGATACAATATACTTAAACCAAATATCACTATCATACCTAGCAGATGAAAAAATAGAAGGATTAATACCAACAAGAAAACAATCCAAAGAAAAAATAGGCAAAATAAACAAAAATCCATACCACAAAGACCACTTTGAATAC
>NZ_JAZUMY010000114.1:0-10282 GCF_045603845.1 Methanobrevibacter sp. | reverse complement strand
TATATTTTAATCACAATGTTTGGAATGATTCCTGGATTCCCAGTAATCGCAATTGCAATCGGTGCTGCTGTCGCTGCTTGTGTTCACGCTATTTATACTGTTACATCTCACATGGGTAGGATTGTCGGTCAATCACAATTCGAACAACCATTGTTTATGGATGTATTAACTCAATCTTTAGGACCTATCGCAGGTCACGGATTTATAACTACTTTTTGTATTGTTGGAATTTCTTACTTAATGACTATTCCATTAGGTACTTCTGGACCATTACACGTATTCCCATTACCTCTCTTAGCTATGCTTTGGGGTATTGCTTTAGGAGCTATTGGTTCCTCAACTGGGGATGTTCACTATGGTGCAGAAAGTGAATATCAAAAATTCGAATTTGGTGGAGGTACTCCTGTAGCTATTCAAGGGGATATCGTTACTAAAGCTCCATTAGGTGCTAAAAACTCTATGGATGTAGTAAACTTCTGTGCTAAATTCGGTGGACCATTAACTGGTTTATGTTTCGGTCTCGTTGTATTCTTCAGTTTCTGGAATACAGTAGTATTTGGAATTTACGGCGGTATTATTGTAGGTATTATAATCGTTGTTTTATTAATTATCATGAACGACAGATTAGAAGTATTTGCAAGAGAAAAATACGGACCATATGAGGAAGAATAAGGAGGTTTCGATTATGGATCCAATTAGTTTAATTTTATTCATCGCAATAGGCGGTATTATGATTGGTGCTGGTGTGCACTTCATTCCTGTAGGGGGAGCTCCTGCAGCTATGGCAACAGCTACTGGTGTAGGTACTGGTACTGCTATGTTAGCTGCTGGTGCAGGTTTAACAGGTCTCATTACTGCTGCTACTATGACAGGTGAACCATTCTATATAGTTGGTATAGGTGGTGCAATAGGTGCTATGATCATGATGGGTATTACTATGCTCATTGCTAACTTAATTTATATCTTTGGTGTAGGTATTGTACCTGCTGCATCAAAAGTACCTGTTGACTGGATTACCAAACGTAACCAAGAAATATATAAAACTCCTGGTACTGAAGGACACGGTGTACCTACTACTTCATTTGTAAGTGGTCTTATAGGAGGTCTCCTTGGTGGTTTCGGTGGTGGATTAGTATACTACGGTATCAACACTGCTGTTAACGACAGTACTTTTGTTACTGATCCTGCTATTAGTATTGGTTTAGCTGCTATCTTAGGTGTAGGTGTATTCTTTATCAACTCTGTTATTGCTTCATATAACATTGGTGGCACTATTGAAGGTATGCACGACCCTAAATTCAAAAGAATTGGTACTGGAGCACTCGCTTGTGCTATTGCATCTGTTGTGCTCGGAATTTTCTGTGTTATTTTAACTGGAGGTATATAAAATGTCTGCTGGTGGAAGTGCTGACGGTGCAGCTGCAGGTGCAATAAATTCAACACACTTATTAATTGCTGGTATCGTCGGAGGATTACTTTGTATTTATTTATCAGGCTTTTTAGGAGACATCGTTGGTCCAGTTGTAGCTGGTATCGGTGCAGTTTTAGCAATCGTATGGGGAGCAGATGCTATTCGTAGAGTAGCTAGTTACGGTTTAGGTACTGGTGTACCATCTATCGGTTACATGTCCTTATCCGTTGGTGTAATATCATCCTTAGCTGGTATTAGTTTAGCTACTATTTTAGGTTTAACTATTGCAGGACCTATCATTGCACTTATCATTGCACTTATTATCGGTGCTATCATTGCATTAATTGCTACTAAAATCGTTGGTATGAAAATCCCTATTATGCTTCAATGTACTATTGAAATTGCTGGTGCTGCTTGTTTATCTATCTTAGCATTCTCAGTTGCTATTGCAGGTAGTTACGAAATGATGGCAGTTTACGAAAACGTTGTTGCAAGTGGATACATTGCTATCTTATTCATTATGTGTACTATGGCTATCCAACACCCATTCAACGCATGTTTAGGACCAAACGAAGACCAAGTCAGAACTTTAAAATGTGCTGCTTCAACCGCATTCTTATCCATGACTATTGTAGGTATCTTATCTGCAATTACTGGTGGATTAGGATGGGCTGTTGTATTAATAGTCGGTTTAATCGGTTGGGTTATTTCATTCAGAGCATTCGTATTAGCTTCCTGTAATGATGCAGCATCAACAAGATGGGCTGGATTATGGCCTAATGTAGAGGAATAGGAGGAATAAAAAATGGCTCAAATGTTACCTATGGTACAAATCGTACCTGAAATGAATTTGGCATATGATCCTGTAACAGGGATTCTCGGATCATCCTTAGGTTCCGGAGTTATTCTCCTATCTATGGATGACGTTGAAGAAGGAGTTGCAAAAGTAGAAGCAGCTGCAGACGAATTAATGGCTTCATTAGATCCTTACACCAGTCCGGCAGGAGCTTACCCAGGAAGGGAAGGTTCATATGTAACTGCTGGTATGTTAACCAACATGGTTTACGGATTCTTGATTGCTATATTTATTATATTTGCTGCATTAACAATTGGGGGTATCTAGATGGCTGATAAAAAAGCTCCTGCAGACGGCTGGCCGGTTATCAGTGGGGATTACATTGTAGGTGATCCTGAAAGTCCTGTTGCAGTAACCACTTTAGCTTCTCACATTGAAGCAGAGTTATCTGGAGCAGCTATTGCAGGCCCATGTAAAACAGAAAACTTAGGTATAGAAAAAGTTGTTGCTAATATCATTTCTAACCCAAATATCCGTTTCTTAATTTTGGCTGGTGCTGAAGTGCAAGGACACATTACCGGTCAAAGTTTCAAAGCTTTACATGAAAACGGTGCTGACCCTGATAAGAAAAAAATTATTGGTGCAACTGGTGCTATTCCATTTGTAGAAAACGTTCCACTCGACGGTGTTGAAAGATTCCAACAACAATTAGAAATTGTTGACTTGATTGATACCGAAGATATCGGAGCTATCCAATCTAAGATTAATGAATGTGTAGAAAAAGATCCTGGTGCTTTCGAAGAAGAAGCTATGGTTATTTCCGTAGATGATGACGACGGAGATGAAGATGAAGGAGAAGCAATGAAAGTTGTTTCTGCTGAAACTGCTCTTATTGAAGCTAGAATCAGAAATATTAATACTAAAATTGATATGGTCGGTGCTGTTCAAAGAAATATGGCAGGTAATTATGCTGGTAAAGTCCAAGGTATAATGATAGGTTTGATCTTCACTTTAGTAATCGGATTTTTATTCTTGATATAAGGAGGAATTATTTATGGTGCAAATTTCTAATAAACCTAATACAAGCGGAATTAAAAAAGCTTCCGAAGAAGCTGAATACAGTTCAAAATTACTTGCAAGAGAAGGTAAACTTTTCGCAGGATTACTTGCTACTAGAGTAAAAGGAATTGCTTTAGGTATTTGCTTAGCACTTATTTTAGTGGTAATTATTCCTTATATTGCAATATTATGTGGATTATAGAGGTGTTAAAATGAGTGATGAAAATTCAATACCTCAAGTAATGGTAGCTGCAGATGATTTCAACGCTTTAGCTAAAAAATTAGATGACGCTGAAGAAAAAGTTGACTTCACT
Source organism: Methanobrevibacter sp. (assembly GCF_045603845.1). Classification (GTDB taxonomy): domain Archaea; phylum Methanobacteriota; class Methanobacteria; order Methanobacteriales; family Methanobacteriaceae; genus Methanocatella. The sequence goes on along the minus strand of NZ_JAZUMY010000114.1, from coordinate 6,702 downwards.
GTCGGTGAATACTATCAACGTCTCGGCCAACAATCAGGAAGAGATGTTGGAATATTATACGGTATTATACTTGGATTATTTATATTGATTGTATCTATAAAATTTGGTGCGATTGCAATGTTACAAACATTGTTATCTAGTTTTTTATAGGAGGATTATTTTATGTTAAGATTTGATAAAGAACAACTCGTCGTAGATATCGCTGGAGTAAAAATGGGAGGTCAACCTGGAGAGTACCCTACCGTTTTAGCAGGAACAATCTTTTACGGCGGACATAACATTATTAGTGATGAAAAAGACGGTATTTTTGATAAAGATGCTGCTGAAGAAAGAATTAAAACCATGGAAGAAATGTCTGATGTAACCGGAAACCCTTGTGTTGTACAAACTTTCGGTGCTACTCCTGAAGCTATGGTAAAATACTTAGAATTCGTTGGAGATATTTGTGACAAACCTTTCCTTATAGACTCAACCGCTGCAGCTGCAAAAATTGCAGGTGTAGAATACGTTCAAGAAACTGGTTTATGTGAAAGAGCTGTTTACAACTCATTAAGTATGGCTGCAGAAGCTGGTGAAATCGAAGCAGTTAAAAACTCCGACATCGATGCATCCATTCTCTTAGGTTTCAATCCAATGAAACCTGGTGTAGAAGGAAAAATCGATATCTGGGAAACCGGTGGAGACGTTATCGACAAAGGTATTCTCGAAATGGCAGACGAATGTGGTATTACCAAACCATGGATGGACGTAGCAGTTACTCCTTTAGGACAAGGTGCAGGACCTGCTGTAAGAACTTCTTACGCAGTAAAAGCTAAATGGGGATACCCAGTAGGATCTGGTATTCACAACGTTCCTTCCGCATGGGACTGGTTAAGAGGATACAAAAAAGAACACAAAGAAGCATGGCCTGTTTGTGATATTGGTTCCAACATTGTCCAACAAATGGCTGGAGGAGACTTTGTTCTCTTTGGACCAATCGAAAACGCAAGACTTGCTTTCCCTGCATGTGGTATGGCAGATATCATGATTGCTGAAGCAGCAAAAGATATCGGTACTGAACCTGTAGAAGACCACCCAATTAACAATTTATTATAGATATAGGGGTCCCGATTAGATGATTAATTTCATCTAATCCTTTTTTTATTTTTTCTAAACTTTTTTTTAAAAAACTTTTAATAAAATTTATATTATTTTAAAAATAGATTATTATTTAACTTTAATTTTGGAGAGGTTAAATAATGTCTTTTTTAAGTAAAATTTTCAAGAAAGGTCCTAAGCCTATTATTGCTCATTCCAAAGAGGGGAATCTGGCTTCATTGAAAGCTCAACAGGCAGGTCCTGCAGCTCCTGGTGCTGTTAGAAAACCAGACACTTTTTATGTAACTGCTTCTGTTGAATTAGGTAACACTACAACCAAATCCATTGTAATGGCTACCAACCTGAACACAAGCGAGTCCTATCTGTTAAACAAAACAGTCAAAATGACCCGTGACATCAGACCTCCTAAAGCCAACGAGGAGGTTTTCGGTAAGACCGTTTGGGGTATTGAACTGTCCAAGGAGGCCGTAACCGAACTTGTCCGTGATACAGTTCTTGAATCCCTTCGCAAATGTGGCGTTGACAAGGATGAGGATTTGGATTTCGTTGTAAGGTCAACCGGTGTAACTGCAGGTTTTGCAACTGCTGAAGAGGCAGGCCAACTCATTATCGCTCTTGCTGACGGATGTCTTGAGGCTGACATTCCTCCTCGTAAGATGTCTCCTGCAATGGGTATTTCACAGCTTCCCGAAAGGCTTCAGAAACATTCCCTTCTGGAAAACATTCTATTTGACGGAGCCGTTGTAAGTGTGGTTCCTCCTGAAGGTAAGGAAACCGTTGCTAACGAGATGGAAGGGGAGCTTGTTACTGCTGGAATCAAGTTAGGTGCAAAATGGACTGATGTTGACTATAGAAACCCTTGCGTTTCACTGGATTTCGGTTCCACATTGGCAGGACGTATTGTAAACGACAACGAGCCTTACGCTAACACTGTAGGAAACTTTTTAGGTCTTGCAGGTGTTGTAAGCGACTCCCTTGCAAGGGGTTCAGGTAAAATCGACAAGAAAAACGGTGCTGCATTGGACTTATATTCTGATAAGGCAATGAAAAAGGCAGACCACAAGAAAGCTGAGGCAAATGCTCTTGAAGCACATAAACTGATTAACATTCAAAAGGTTCCTATGGATGTCGACAGGTTCGGTACCGTTCCGGTCAACCCTGTTGCCGCTGAAGCTGCCGGAACCACTTTAATCGGATGTGATGTGGGATTCAACGGTGACAAGCTTGGCGAGCTTATGGATCTGGGCGCACAGTTCTATGACGCCGACGGACTTCCAACACTTCTTTCAACTCTGGATTACGTAAGTACCAATATTGTTAAAAGGGTATTGGATGTTGCATTTGAGGAAAACGTCATTGTTCCGGGCTCCGCATTGGGTATTACCGGAAGGGCCGGTATCACAGGACGCAAACCTGAGCTTATTCTGGAAGCTGTTCAGGACAGGTTTGAAAAAGTCGTTTTCGTTGAGGACGGCCTTGCATTGGGTTCCGCTATTATGGCACGCTGTATGAACTCTATGGGTACTCCAAAAGTTCCTATTGGTGGTAAGCAAGGTGGCAGATGCATCCTGAAAGACCGTATGAAAATGGCTGGGGGCAAGTTCGCTTAGGTTTTTTTCATGATTTATGCTATTGTTATGGCTGGAGGTAGAGGAACACGACTCAAAACTCCAGTCGAAAAACCTCTTTTTAAATTACACAACAAACCATTAATTAAATATGTACTTGACAATTTAGATTCATCTAAATTAATCGAGAAAGTAATTATTGCAACCAGTCCCAACACTCCCGAAACCTGTGAGTATATTAAAAATTTTAACTATGACATTCTTGACACTCCTGGGGTTGATTTTGTCCATGACCTGTCATTTATCCTTGATCATTTTGAGGCAATATCTTCTGAAGACATTCTGCTTTTCATCAATGCCGATTTGCCTTTCATTTCAGGCGAGTGCATTGACTATATTCTTGAATACTATTTCAAATCCGGAAGGGACGCCCTTTCCACTCTGATTCCAGTAGGCATCTTTGAGGATTTGGGTCTGGAGTATGAGTTTGAATACAAGGGTCTTGTTCCCGTCGGAGTCAATATTTTAAAAAGCATCAATAAGATTCAGGATGAAACCCAACTGGTCATTGAAAAAGAGGAGCTTGCATTTAATATCAATACTTTGCAAGATGCCGGCATAGCCGACAGATTATACTTTTAAATATGATGAATGCATATACATAATATATAATTAAACTTAATATTTATCAGGTGATTTGATGGAAAATAAACAGATTCCTAAAAGAGAAGAAAAATTATGGAGCGAAATCAGAAATTATCAGGTAGCTACCAACAATGCCCGTATTCTCGGCGTTTTGGATGAACTTATAATCAACGAAAAAACCGGTAAAATCGTTGATATTGCTATTCGTGTAGAAGCTGACCGTAACATTCACGTAAAAGGCGCTAAAAGAAACGGTGACTTATTGTTGGTTCCTTTCGCTAAAGTTGAAAAAGTCGGCGAATTCATTATCGTAACTGAATGATTTCAGTTATCTTATTTTTTTTAATTTTCAATAAAACAATTGTTATATTTCTTTTAAAGGACTCTCTTATTTTCATTGAATAAAACAATTGTTATATTTTCTTGTTTTTGTTAACTATTTATAGGTGTTAGGCTAAATTTTAATTATAAGAGTTTATTTGATGAACTAATTAGGTGATATGATGTTACTTGAAATTGAAAATTTGGCTGTAGAAGTCGGTGGAAAAAGGGTTTTAAAAGACATTAACCTTTCAATTGCAGAAGGGGAAACCCATGTTCTTTTAGGGCCAAATGGTGCTGGAAAAAGTACTTTATTCTTAACTATTTTAGGTTTTCCGCAATACAATGTGGTAAACGGTACAATTAAATTTAAAGGTCAGGACATTACTGAATTAACTACTGCAGAACGTGTACAATTAGGTATAGGGGTAAGTTTTCAGTCCCCTCCTTCAATCAGAGGAGTGTCCGTCAGGGACTTGCTTAAAATTGAATCCCATCAGGACATGGATGAAGAGCTGAACCCTAGAATGAAGCAGCTGGCTGACCAGCTCAAGTTCAGCGACGAGTTTCTCGACAGGGACGTTAACTTCGGATTCTCAGGCGGGGAAGTCAAAAGGTCAGAAATTCTTCAGCTTTTGGCACAGATGCCTGATTTTACCATGTTTGACGAACCTGACTCCGGTGTGGACATTGAAAATGTTGAGCTGATTGCATCAGAAATCGGCACCCTGCTTGATAAGGATAAAAAACATGGTTCCAGAAAAAGAAGCGGACTTTTAATTACTCATTTGGGCTATATCCTGAATTTCGTTAATGCGGATAAGGCCCATGTACTGATGAACGGGGTAATTTCATGCTCCGGAAACCCTGCAGAAATTCTTGAAGATATTAGGAAAAACGGATTTAATGGATGTGTTGAGTGTGCGCAATGTTTATGAGGATGCTGAAAAAGCTATAAATAAGAAAGCTCCAATCGGAGCTGACGTTACTATAGAAAACTTCACTGATGAAGCTGTTAATGCTCTTGATTTGTTGGATGATTTGGATGATGTGAGCAAAAAGACCAAGAACACTTTATTGAAAGTCGGTGTCGACACTGAGGAAAACAACCGTTCAGGATCATTTCTCCAGGTTGACCAGAGTAACGTGTTCACCAACAACTCAATTTCAGATTCCGTTGAAGTCATGGGAATGTCTGTAGCACTTGACAAATACAAATGGCTTGAAGACTACTTATGGAAAGTCGTAAAGCCTGATGCAGACAAATACACTGCAAAAACCGCTTTAAGGGAAAAGGAAACTGGTGAATTGAGCGGATACTTTGTGAGGTCACTTCCGGGAACCAAAGAAGTAATGCCGGTTCAGGCATGCATGTTCATCGGTGACGAGGCAGTTATGCAGACCGCACACAACGTGATTATCGCTGAGGAAAACTCAGAGCTTCACCTGATTACAGGATGCGCAACAGGCGACGATGTAGTCTCCGCAATGCACGTGGGCGTTTCTGAAATGTATCTGAAACCGGGCTCCAAAATCACATTTACTATGGTTCACAACTGGGCAGAACAGGTTGAGGTAAGGCCGAGAACCGGTGTCAAGCTGATGGATGACACTACATACATCAACAATTACATTCTCACCAGTCCGGTTTCAACTATCCAGTCCTATCCTACTGCTTACTGTGACGGTAAAAACTCAAGGGCAATCTTCCAGTCAATTCAGGGCGGAAAAAAGGATTCCATCATTGATGTGGGTTCCAGAGTTTTACTCAACGCTCCGAATGCCAGGGGAGAGGTCATCTCAAGGGCTGTTTCCCAGGACGAGTCCAAAATCTATTCAAGAGGACACCTTTCCGGAACCGTTCCTGGAGTCAAAGGACATCTTGAATGTCATGGCCTTGTATTGTCCGATGACAGTATGATTTACGCTGTTCCTGAGCTCGAGGCAAGTTCAGCAAACCTTGAAATGTCTCACGAAGCCGCTGTCGGTAAGATCAGTGAGGAAGAGATAAATTACCTAACTTCCAGGGGAATAAATGAGGAAGATGCAGAGTCCATGATTGTCAGAGGATTCTTAAACATGGACATTACAGGTTTGCCTGATGAACTGGCTCAGCAGACCCAAATGATGATTGATATGAGTGTAGATGGAATGTAATTCCATTTATCTTTCTTTTTTTTAAAAATTTTGTTTTATAGTATATAAACTTTTTGGCTTTTTTTTCTAAGTAACCTTTATATTAATTATTAAAGTAATATAATAATCAGTACATTAATGTTATGCTGAGCTAGCTCATTAAAGTACATAAATTGTGAAATTAAGGCATACCTAAACATTTTGCCTTAAACAAGCGATTTTAAAATTTTTTAAAAAATTCTAAAATTGGCGTTTGAAGGGAGAAATCTTTTCAAAACAGAAAAATAAAATAAAAAATTTGATAGAGGAGGAAAAACTCTATGGCTGATGATGTAAAAATTGTAATGTTTTGTTGCAACTGGTGTTCCTATGGAGGAGCAGACACAGCTGGTACTGCACGTATGCAATACCCACCGAATATCAGAGTTATTCGTGTAATGTGTTCTGGAAGAATTGACCCACAATTTGTTTTAAAAGCATTCCAAGAAGGTGCTGATGGGGTATTTGTAGCTGGATGTCACATGGGCGACTGCCACTATGACGCTGGTAACTACAAATTAGATCGTAGAATGAGATTAATTTATAAATTAGTTGAAGATATGGGAATTGGAAAAGAAAGAGTTCACCACGATTGGATTTCCGCATCCGAAGGTGAAAAATTCTCTCAATCTGTTAAAATGATGGTTAACAGAATCAAAGAATTAGGTCCAGCTCCATTGAAAGAACAATTAGATGCTGAAGAATAGATTGGAGGAATGAATATGGCAGATAAAGTAAAAATAGGAACTATGTGGTTCAGTGGATGTTCCGGTTGCCACTTATCCATTGCGGATTTCCACGAATCTTTAATTGATGTAATGGAATTTGCAGATTTTGAATTTTCCCCTGTGCTCATGGATACTAAATATGATGAAGTACCTGAATTAGACATTAT
>NZ_JAZUMY010000113.1:0-2442 GCF_045603845.1 Methanobrevibacter sp. | reverse complement strand
ATTATATAATTCTTCCGCTGCAGAATCAATAATATTGGTTCCAGGATTATCCGATATTATAAATATTGTCTTTTCCGAGGTTTGGACATCTTCCAATGCATCCTGTGAAGTGTCCTGCAAAGTAGCATTATCATCTATCGTTTCTGCAAAACTTGCCTGAGAGAAAATGAAAAATGATAAAGCAATTATCACCAAAATATACTTTTTATTCATATTAATCCCTAAAATATTACTTTTCATATTATATTTGTAATTTTATTAATAATAAAGATTTACAAAGTATTACTAATCAGGTAAAAAACACTAAAAAGTATTACTCATGATTTTGAGACTCTTTCAAAAATTTTGTAGATTTGAAATTTTTTATTCTGTTTAAAAATAGTTAAATTATAATAATTGTTGATAAAATATATTATTGAGTAATTATGAATAGGGCATTAAAATCAAAAATTATCATGTTTGTCTCAATGATGTTGTTCATGATTTTTTATATGGTGATATTTGGAAGTAAGAATGCTGTAATCGGTATGATGGTGGTCATGGCGGCGTTCATGAATCTGAGTAATGATTTGTCATTTAAAGCAAAATCTTCTTTTATTAAAATACTGTTATTGCTCTTGGTGTTAGGCATTGCATCGTTTTTGAATAATCCATTGACTATCTTTGGATGCATATTGACCTTTGTTGTTGTCTTTGCAACTACTTTCACGTCCTATAATCTTTTTGGTACCCATGTTTATTTACCGTACCTGATGATATATTTTATGATGGTTGGAATTCCAGTTTCTGTTGAAATGTTGCCGATGAGGCTTTTGTCTCTTGTCTTCGGTGCGGTTTTCATCGTTGGATTGAATATGGCAATTAACAGGAAAAAAGATTATAAACTGTCAAAAGCAACTATTGACATGTTAATTTCTGAATTAGACAAAGCTATAGATTTGAAATTGGATGGAAAAGATGTTTTTTCGGATAATTTCCGTACAATCAACGGATTTTATTTGAGTATTTTCAACAGGTCCGAGTATAAATATTTCCCATCTGAAATTCACAAATCCGTTTTGAATGTTGTCAAATCATTTCAATACATTGGAAAGATTATATCTGAGCATGATTTGTCAAATAAGGAACTGCTTTACATAAGGAGTGTTTTGTCTCAAATCAAACACATTGATTTGGAGGACATATTTGACGGTATTGAAGTAGAATCAAAAGTGATGTATCTTGTTTTATTAAATTTGGAGATAATTTCAAATGAAATCAGAAAAGATTTAACCGATGAAATAATGCTTCCAGATAAAAACACATTAAAAACCCAGTTCAAATCATTAATCAGACAGTATTTCAGTTTCAGATCTGTCAAGTTTACTTTTGCATTTAAAATGGCCTTTTTAATGTTTGTCTGGCAGCTGCTGACGCTGATGTTTAATTTGCCATTTACAAAATGGCTATATTTCGCTACAATCTCGTTAATGTTACCTTATATTAATGATGTTGCATATTCTGCAAAGTCACGACTTCAGGGAACATTTATCGGAGTTTTTGTTTTTGCAGCAATTCTCATAATTGTCCCTTATCTTAACGTTTCATTTAACGTAATTTCTGTTGCAGTAATGGTTGTCTGTATGTTTATAATGGTCATTAAATTGGAGGATAAACTGATTTTGACAATTGTCACTACTGTGATATCAGTCATGACTGCACTGATGTATATTCCACCACCTGAAGCAATGGAATTGAAGATATTGTGGGTAACTGTTGCAGTTGTAGTTGTCACATTATTCAATTATAAATTCCTGCCTTATTCTGTTGAAATCGAAACAAAGAACAATCTGAAAACATCTTATATACTAAATCAACAGTCAATCGATTTGGTTAAACAGAAATGCATGGCAACGGGACCTGATAAAAAAACAACATTATTGGTTTTAAGCAATGTTGTACGGGAAAACATTGAAATAACTGAGGAAAACCGGGAATTATATGCCCTACAGGTAAAAATTACTGATATTTGCAATTTCATTTTGAATTATCTGGATTTGATTTCAATATCTGATGATTTGGCTAAAAATTTGGTTGAAATAATTGATGATAATGCGTTGGCAGATGTAAATTTAAATATCAAAGATAAAATATGTGCATATTCAATGGAACATGTCATGAGCTTGTTTAAAGATGAACAGATGATTATCGAAGGATTTAATTAATAATTCCATTTCGAATGATTAACTTCTGCTTTTGAATTAAAATTACTTTAGAAAATTTGATGAGGAATTCAATCATATGATTGTTAAACCGATAGTTCCGCGGGGATAGCCTAGAAAAGACTCAATTGACCTATTGAGCAAAAACAAAATCTAGGAATCCTCACATTCTATAAGGTGTTGTTGAATCGTTTTAGCATGTTCATCATTACCAAAAGATTGCTATTATAATGATGAGATT
>NZ_JAZUMY010000112.1:0-19191 GCF_045603845.1 Methanobrevibacter sp. | reverse complement strand
TCTTCCTTAGGTAACTTCGGTGACACCAGACACTGTGGTACCGTAAAACCTGACGGAACTTGGGATGTTTATAACGGTAACATCAGATTCAAAGACAAAGACGGAAGCGACATGTTCGAATACAGAAACGAAGAATATACTGATTATGTTGCAGAACACGTAAAACCTTACTCCTGGTTAAAATTCCCTTACATTAAAGAAATGGGATACCCAGAAGGTATTTACAGAGTTGCACCATTATGCAGGATCAACGTTTGTGACAAAATGCCTGACGAAGCTCCATTAGCACAAGCTGCTCTTAAAGACTTCCGTGACGCATTCGGATATGCTCAAGCACCATTATTATTCAACTATGCAAGACTCATCGAGTTATTAGCATCCGCTGAATGTGCTGCTGCTGCATTAGAAGAAGATTTATCCGGTCAAAAATTCCCTGATGAATTAGAAAGAACCGAAGGTAAAGGTGTAGGTATTGTAGAAGCACCTCGTGGTACTTTAATCCACCATTACGAATCCGACGACAACGGATTATGTAATTACGCTAACATTGTTGTAGCTACAATCCAAAACAACCCAGCTATGGAAATGGGTATTCACCAAGTTGCTAAAGACTACATCAAACCAGGTATGGAAGTTGGCGACGAAATCTTCAACTTAATGGAAATGGTTATCAGAGCATACGACCCATGTTTATCATGTGCTACCCACACAATGGATAGTCAAATGAGATTAGCTGAAGTAAATATTGTAGACAGTGAAGGAAACCTCATTAAAAGATTATAGATTTAAGGGGGTTTTTGCAAATGATTATAATTAACGATGATGGCTGTATCAAATGTGGTGCATGTGAAGGTACATGTCCTACATCAGCTATTGAATTAACACCTACTACAATTATTCACTGTGACACCTGTGGCGGAGAACCAAAATGTGCAGACGTCTGTCCAAACGGTGCTCTTAAAGTGGAAGATTACGAAATTGCTGAAGGTGTAGAACAGGCAAGATTAATCTTCAACTCCATCTTGTGTGATTCCTGTGGTAAATGTGCAGAAGTTTGTCCACAAGAAACAATCGTGGTCACAGAAGAAAAATTAAAAGAAGTACAAGGTTTCTGTGTAATGTGTCAAAAATGTGTTGACATTTGCCCAGTAGATGTAATCGGAATTCCTGGTGTTGTTGAACCTAAAGAATACGACTTGGACTTATCCGGTAAAGGACCTATTTACGTTGCAGACTGTGTCGGATGTGGAACCTGTGTAGAACCATGTCCTGTAGGCGCAATCACTCTCGACGCATACGGATCCCCTATTACCGTAGATGAAACCAAATGTATCAAATGCGGATTATGTTCACAGACCTGTCCTTGGAATAAGATTTTCATCTCCGAGAAAAAACCTGTCAAACGTGAAAAAGAAATTAAATCATTTAATTTCACTGCTTCAAAATGTATCGGTTGTAACACTTGTATCGAAGCTTGTCCTGGTGACTTCATCAAACCAAACGCTGGTGACTTGACCGTACAAATTCCTGAAGTATGTGCTGCATGTAGCTTATGTGTAAACCTCTGTCCTGTTGACGCATTAGAAATTGACGTCGAATGGGGTGAAGGTGCACCTGTAGACGCTGAAGGAATCTGCCGTGACGTTGAAAAATGTGACTTCATCGGTGCATGTGCTAACAAATGTCCTACCGAAGCTATTCGTGTTGTAACAAAAACTGGTATGTTATGTCCTGCATTAGAAGAAACTGACGGTGACGCATCTTTCGCAAGTTGTATTAGATGTGGAGCTTGTGCTTCAGTTTGTTCAAACAACGCATTAAATGTTGGATCCATTGAAGTAACTATCGACGGCGAAGAAGTAACCAGAGATAGGATTGAATTCAACCCATCCAAATGTGATGCATGCGGTGACTGTATAAGTGCTTGTCCTTACGATATGCTCCACAAAACAGACAATCCTAAATTACCAATTGCAGGATTCTGTACCTTATGTGGTCAATGTATTGAAGCATGTCCTGAAGACGCACTTTGCTACAAATAGGTGTACTAACACCTATTTACTTTTCTTTTTTTTAGATTTTATTCAAATTCTTTTAAAAATTTTATAATGTTTAAATGCTTTATTCCCTTTTGCGAATGATTGTCTTTATCTGTACTGATTACATATTTTGGATAATTATCTTTTATCTCAAGCAAGGGTTTAAATTCTCTTTCGATAGTTTTGTCCTCTTTTAATTCATATGCTACTTGTATATAGATTTTTTCTTCATTTTTCCTTGCAATAAAATCTATTTCCATTTTGTTGAGTTTTCCTATTGTTATTTTGTAGTTGTTTCTAAGCAATTCCAAATACACGATATTTTCTAATCTGTTTCCTTTGTTCAATTGTTTTTCTTCAAGATTTGATTTGTAAAATCCCTGATCAATCAGATAATATTTTTCTGAATTATTGATTTCTTTTAATCCAACAACATCTTCTTTGGTAACTTTTGATATAAAATATCCTTTTTCAAGATATTCAAGGTAATTATATATCGTATTTGGGGTGATTGATAATTTATCCTGTTTTAAAAATGTGTAAATTGAGTTTGCTGATATTAAATTTCCAGTGTTTTCAATTAAAAATTTGGTTATTCTATTCAATAATCCCATATTTCTTATAGAATAGCGTTCTACAATATCATGCAAAAAGATTGATGAGTATAAATCCTGAAGTGTGACAATTTTGTCTTTTTTGTCTGCAGATATTGTTAAAGGCATCCCTCCATACTGGAAATATTCCTCAAATAGATTTTCTATCGGAGTTTTCAGTTCATTTTCAAAAACGCATTTCTGATTCAATTCCTCTTTGTAATCTAAAAATTCATTAAATGAAAAAGGATACATCTTTATTTCCGTGTATCTTCCAGTCAATAATGTGGCCAGCTCTTTTGACAGGAGTTTTGAATTGGATCCTGTAATGTAAATATCCACATTATATGCTTTGAAATAACCGTTAATGCTTTTTTCCCATTCGGCAATGTTTTGAATCTCATCTATCAATAAGTATTTTTTCACATCATTTTTTTCAAGCATCGGTATTATAATATCGTCCAGTTCTTTTCTTGTTTCCATATAATTGTATTTTGGATGTTCTAAATCTATGTGGATTATATTATCATCAGCTATTTCTCTATTTTTAAGTTCATCTATTATCAAATTTAAAAAATAGGATTTGCCGCAACGTCTAATTCCGGTTATTATTTTAATTACATCCAAATCTATCAGTCGTTTAATTCTATCCAGATACAAATCCCTATTCACCATTTTCTTCACCTTCAATAATATATGTCTGAGTGATATGATATAAATTTATTGTATATAATAAGTTTTTTATCATTTTGCAAAAAATTTATTTTATATGATAAATTATTAGTTAAAATAAATATTGCTTTAAAAAGGTTATTTTTACTTTAACCTGATTATTAGAATATTTACTTCAATTTGAAATAGTATATATTTTTATATTAAAATTAACATAATTTACTAGTGCAGACTCCATTTTAATTCAGTTAAGGGGGTGATATTATGTTGGAAATTTTTAAATTTTCTTTCATTATCATGTCCTTTTTATTAGTTGGAGGTATTCTATGACGGACAAGGATTTGTCATTGTATCTCGATATTAACGAGTTGATATTGACAGTAATTTTTGCTATTCTGTTGATTCACTCATTTTCATTTGTTTGTTCAAATGAATTAATATTGGTGATGTTGATGAATTCCCTGTTGAATAGGAATGCCGAAAAATAATTAGGTTAATGGACAGTTTCGGGAAATGTTATGAGAAAAACCTGAGTTTCTTGAGGGGTCTGTATTTCATTCTTGAAAATACTGTTCATTACTTATTATTTTTTCAAAATAAAATATTTTATGTCGTTATCATAGTATTTTAGTTAATTTTAAATACTATGTCTTTGCAATTATTATATACGAAGTTAAATTTTTTAACTTCACTCCACTAATAAATAAATGCTGGTGCCCTCAGGAATATTGTGCTTTTTTAGCGCAATATGGCATTGGCCGTTTTATATATTTGCTGTTGCCATTACTTGATTTCATTTATGTTTGATTGTTTTTTTGGCGATTAGTTGATATATTTTGAGGTTAATTTTTTAACTTCAATCCGATGATAAATAAATGCTGGTGCCTTCGGGAATATTGTGCTTTTTTAGCGCAATATGGCATTGGCCGTTTTATATATTTGCTGTTGCCATTACTTGATTTCATTTATGTTTGATTGTTTTTTTGGCGATTAGTTGATATATTTTGAGGTTAATTTTTTTAACTTCAATCCGTTAATAAATAAATGCTGGTGCCGTCTGTGAATATTGTGCTTTTTGGTGCAATATGGCATTGGCAGTTTTAATATTTGCTGTTGCCATTTCTTTTTGGCAAATAGTGGATATGGATATGATTATCACCCCCAATGATAAATAAATGCTGGTGCTATCGGGAATATTGCGCTTTTTTAGTGCAATATGGCACCGGCCGTTTTCTAATTACAGATTATCGTAGACTACATCACCATTTACTATAGTCATTACAGCAGCACCTTCATATTCCCATCCGTCAAAAGGTGAGTACTCTGCTTTTGTTTTAAAATCAGTTATATCGAATTTTCCTTTACGGGTCATGTCAATTACCGTAAAGTCAGCATCTTTTCCAACTTCGATCCTGCCTTTGGATTTAAGGTTAAATCTTTCGGCGGCGTTTTCGCAAAATATCTTAGGAATCAGTTTAAAGTCAAGATTTCCCCGGTTCACTTCTGTAAGCAAGAGACTTACAACAGTTTCAAGTGCAGGAATTCCCGGTGATGATGTAAACACTCCTTTCTGCTTTTCTTCAAGTGTGTGCGGTGCATGATCTGTTCCGATTACGGTTGATGAGTCGATATCTGAAACACTGACCTTATCCTTGCTTTCCCTCAGCGGAGGGTTGGTTTTTATCATGGTTCCGTAGGTGTTGTATGCGCTGTTGTCCAGGAGCAGATGGTGGGGTGTAAACTCATAGCTTATATTGTTTTCACGTGCCATATTTAGAGCACTTTTTGTTGACAAGTGGCAAATGTGCAGGTCTAGATTGTTTTTCCTTGCAAGGCCAATCGCCTGTGCAACTGATTCATTCTCTGATACACATGGTCTTGCATAAGAATAGTCAATTGGGTCATTTGAATCCTTAAGCCTTTCAGTTTCTTTCTCGACAATGCTTCTTTTCTCACAGTGAGTTGCAACAAGACCTGAATATGATGTTGTTTCTTTTAAAATCCTTAAATTATTGAAAATCTCTTCCAGACTTTCGTCACTTTCCAGATCCATGAAAATCTTGATTGAAATCGGATCAAGCTCCATCATTTTAGTCATTTCCTCCAGGCTGTTGTGTCCTGCCTGAAGATAGAAATTGACGGCGGACTTTTTCCTGGCTATTTTGATTTTTTCCTTCAGTGAGGCGTACGTGTTGGTTTTAGGCAAAGTGTTTGGCATGTCAATGACTGTTGTGAATCCTCCATGTGCCGCTGCCTCGCTTCCGCTTTTAAAATCTTCCTTTTGCGTAAGTCCGGGATCTCTGAAGTGGACATGGGGGTCGATGAATCCGGGCATCAGGTAGTTTGACTTAAGGTCAATCACCCTATCCCCTTTCAGGCTTTCCCTTTTGATTTGTGAAATTTTCCCGTCTTCGATACCTATGTTATACTCGCCGCTTCTGCCTGTAAGCTTGGAGTTTCTAATAACCAAATCCAATGTCATGATTAAAGTATTGTATGATATTGTAGATATTATTTTTCATGGTGATATTGGATTGTTTTAGTGAAGTATTATCTAATTGTCAAAAGAGCCCATATTTTCACAATCCATTAAATCTAAGAATTCTTTAAATTTCAATCCTGATATCTCAGTTGCTTTTTCTAGACTAACTTTATCCTTTCTATATAATCCCACAGCTAGTTTTTGGCGTTTTGCCAATATTTTCTCTTTTACTAATGAGTTTTTAGTCATTTCAGGAAATGAAAAATAGGTTAAAGCAAATAATTCATCGTTAGTCAAATCTTGGCATAATGTTTTTATTTCAGAGATTAATTCATAATCAAGGTTTAAGTTTTCCTGTTCAAGGAATTTTTTCCCATACTCGCCTATGCTATATGTTATATTTTCTCCGCTTCCTTTATTGGCGATTATTAATTTCTTTTGATTCATATCGTTTAGGTATTCCCCCATAACATTACTACTCAGACCATAGTTATCTGCTTCAAATTCTAATTCTTTGCTTAATGAAGGAACATTTAAAGATATAAAAAACAATTCTATCATCAAACGTGATTTTCCATTAATAGGTTCTTGATTATTGCAATATAATAGGGATAAAATATACTGTTTTCCTAAATTGCTATTTAAATCATAGGATAATATTTTCATAATTTGTGGCATTATTATTCCTCCATTTACGTGAATAATGTTTTTTGTTAGATTATAATTAATGTTAAAATAATGCTTGTTCTAGAAATTCTTCATTATTATTTGATGGTGCAACATTGAATTATGGGTATTATTTCTATCATGAAGCTTATATTTCAAAAAGCATACCATACTGGATATTTCATCATTTCATTTAATATGGTGTGGTTTTCTCAGGATTTGAAATAATTATTGATATACAATATTGTATAGATTTCTTGATATAAATTTTTTGAATATTATTTCACTTAGTAAATTATTTAAATTTTAATGTTACTGGTTGATGATTAAGGTATTTTTTGGTTGATGATTAATTTTTTTAAATCCATTAAATTGCTTGGTTTAACGTTTAAATGATTTTAATTGAAAATAGAAAAATTGGGTTGGTTGATGATTAGGGTTGATGATTCATTTTAGAATATATTTTGTATTTCTGCCATTGCCAGCACTTTCTATTAATTGTTTAGCTTTTAATTTTCTAATAATCTTATAACTGGCTTGAGGAGAAATATTCAGCATCTCCTGAATGTCCTTATTTTGAATATACTTTTTTTCTTCAAGAAGGGTTAGTGTGGAAATCTCATTTGGTGTTAGTTCAATTGTATTGTCGTATTTTGATGTAATTTTAGCTAAATCCAATACTTCTGATTTAACTTTATCAATTGAATGTAATACTCCATGACAGAA
Source organism: Methanobrevibacter sp. (assembly GCF_045603845.1). Classification (GTDB taxonomy): domain Archaea; phylum Methanobacteriota; class Methanobacteria; order Methanobacteriales; family Methanobacteriaceae; genus Methanocatella. The sequence goes on along the minus strand of NZ_JAZUMY010000112.1, from coordinate 12,013 downwards.
ATATTCTAACCAATCTGTTAAATCATGGTTTTTATCTGCACTTTTAAGCGCATCTACATAAGCCTGCCTGTCCTGATTGTAATATTCGTCTAAAGTGAAGTAGTTGTTGATATTGAATTTGTTGTGTGATAAAACTAATGTTGCCATAAGTCTGCTGGTTCGTCCGTTTCCGTCAACGAATGGGTGGATGCGTACCAGTTCATAATGAAGAATTCCTGCTGTGATGACAGGATACATTTCATCTGCTGAATTGTTTAGCCAATCTAATAATTCATCTACCAGGTAAGGCACTTTATAGGCATCAGGAGGAATGTAATTTATTTTTTTAGTATGTAAATTACCGATAATCACAGGAGTATCTCTAAATTTGCCTTCATAATCCGGATTGTTCAACAGACCTTTAGTCAGATTTTTATGCACGGATAAAATTGTGTTTTTGGTAATAATTTCATCTGAGTATTCATCCAAATGATTTAATACATTGAAATAATTCAACACTTCCTGTTCTGCTTTTGTACTCGGTTCTTGATTGTTATTGATTAGTGTTTTTACTTCATCTAGATTCAGTGGGTTTCCTTCAATTGATGTTGAATAATGGGAGGACTTGATAAGGGCGTCCTGTTTTAATTTTGCGCCATATAATTGAAGTATTTTCGTATTGCTTGCAACTTCTTTGGCTGAAGCGATTTTTGCAATGCAATTAACGATTTTGTTGGTGTAGGTAAATTCAGGTTCAAACATGTTATCATCTTATTTTTCATTATACTGTATGTGGGTGATGATTAAGGTATTTTTTGGTTGATGATTAATCCTTTAAATTGCCTGGTTTAATGTTTAAAGCATTCTAATCAAAAATAGAAAAATCGGGTCGGTTGATGATTAGCGTAACCAAAAGCTTAATTATAAACTTCCAAAATAAATTTATTCATGTCATTGGTTGAGGATATTTCAAAAAGGGATATGAATCTGTTTCATGAGTATCTTGATTGCGGCGAGAGAATCCGTGAAGGTTCGGGTGATGTCTCCCTGGTGGCGGATTTCACTGAGTACAATCCTTTACATAACGGTCATTTTCATTGCATGAAAGTTGCAAGGTCCAAGGTTCCTGACTCACTTTTTGTAGCTATTGTGCCGGGGCTTTTCGAGAGAAGCGGACGTGGGATTCCATATATACTGCCCCGTGAATTGAGGGCTGAAATTGCAGTTTCCCTTGGAGCGGACGTGGTTGTGGAAGGCCCTCCGATGGGACTTATGGGTTCGGGCCAGTATTCTCTTTGCCTGTGCAGGTATTTCCAGGCTCTAAATGCAGATTATATTCCACGGGGATACAATCCTGAAGATGGTTACGGCGAGATTTTAAAAAGGATAAACATGGGCCATCACGTTGCGCCTAAGCCATATAAGATTGTTGACAAGACTGCTGGTGAGGTGCTTTTAAGGGACAAGCTTAAGGAGGACAACTATGTGATAGTATCATTTTCCAATTCCCTTTCAAAAATCGGCTTTGACTATGCAGGCAAGTTCATTTTCGTTGAAAGGATTGAAGGGGTGAGCGGAACCCGCATTCGCCAGGCCGTCATGAGCGGAGAGTTTGAATCAGTCCGTGACATGATGCCGGCAAAGACCGTTGAGGTTTTAAGCGAAAACAGGGATTCGATAATATTTGGAAAAAGGCTTGAGGAAAACATAGTCGATAATGCAAACAATCTTGATTTGGCGTCCCTTAATCTTTTAAATGAGAAGCTGGCATTAAAAATCAAGTCTTTCGGGACATTCGACAGTGTCGGGGATGTTCTCGGCGCAATTCCTCAGGGCTTTTCAACCCATTTCAAACAGAGGATTTTAAGCATTCTTGAAAATCCGATAACGAAAGATGACATGTCCGCATTTATAGACAAGTATCCTTCACAGATAAGGGTTCTGGATTATAAAAATGATGATGTTTTGGAGCTTTTCAAAGAGAAAGTAAATAGTGAGAATATCTCACTATCCTAAGATATTATGTATGAATGTTGACGGATCTCTAAGTCCGAACACCGCATCGAGAAATGTTGGGTATGATGCGCTCAATATGAACACGTATAGAATATAGAACAGCACCACGATAATGACAATGATTAGAATTACTGTCAGCAGGATGTCGACTGCTCCGTAAGGTTCCTTTTCCTCTTCATATTGGATATTGTGGATTTTTTCTCTTCTAGGCTGATTTTTAGCCTGTTCCCTTCTTGCAAGCTCTTCACGTATTCTTCTGTCAAGCTCGTCATCGGCAGCTTTCTGCTGTTCGTGAGTGTTTCTAGGCCTGTATTCGTGTCTTGTAAGTGATCCGTACTGTTCCTCGTCACGTGCAAGCTGCTCGTTCAATGGAACCTCATCCACTTCATCGAAGTATAAATCATCCAGATATCTTTCGTACTTGTCTTCAACTGCACGTCTTGCTGTGGTTTCCTGAGGCTCATAGGAATGGTCAGGATAGATGTATTCGTCAGCAGGAGGAGCCTGGACATTCTGGGTGTAGTCGTATTCGTTTCTTGCCTGCTGGACAGGTTCCCTGAGCACTTCCTGCATGAAAGGGTCAGCCTCTTCCTTTTGAGGTTCTATGAACTCTTCCCTTACGTTTTCGACAGGCTGTTCAGGTACTGCCTGGGTCTGTCTTGGAGGGTAATTTGATTCAAGTCCTCCTTCATACTGGAGACTGTCCTTAATGTTGTACGGGGAATCCTCAGCTATTTTCTGATTTGTGAACTGAACCTCGCGAGGTGTCTGGCTGTTTAAATTAACCATTTCAATCTGTTCGGCCGGAGTTTCCTTTTTCTCAAGTCTGACAGGTTCCGGTGCCGGTTCAGCTTTAGGAGCTTCATTGTTAAGGCTAAGACCTACAATTTTTTCTAAACAATCTTTACAATAAACTTTACCTGCTATTTCCAGACCGCATTCTTTACAAATGGATTTTCCGCAAATAGCACAATTATCTGTACTTTCTCTACTTGGATGATAATAACATTCCATATTTACACTCTCAATGAATTAATATGTTAAAATATTTGTCATTTTTAGTTATATAATGTTTGTCTTTATTTCATGGAGATAATCTTTTCGGATAAAATTTCACACTCTATCAAATCATCTATTGTAGCCAGTGTGGTTGTCAGTGAATCGCTGTTTATTTCATAGGTGATAGTGTCATCTTTCAGTTCGGAATCTAAAAAGTCTCCGTTGTCGACTTCCAGGGTTTCGTATGTGATTTTGGCCAGTTCGGGTGTTTTGAATTTCAGTTCGATTTTGCTTTTTACTTTCATTGCTTTTTACTTTGTTTTTATTGGTTAATAAGATTAACATTAATATGGTATCATTTAAAATAATCCTCTTGATTTAATTCCCCACTTATATAATCCTGAATCCTATTAAATTTTCTTTCCAGGGAATCTAAATTCATATATTTAAAAATTCTGGAATTGTTATCACATAAATCATATATTTTTTCAACATCCAATACGTAATCTAACAGCACTTCCAATAAGTCTTTTTTCATTTCCAAATCCAATGTTTCATTTTCCAAAACAGTGCTTAAATAGTCTAGAGATCCGGAAACAATCAGGCTGTTATTGCATTTTCCAAAGTCTGTAAAATAATCCTCATATTCATTGATTCTGTCAAATAAAATTTCTTTTATATAATCCAAATTTTCATAAATGTCCTTTTTTTTAAAGAGATCTAATCTGATTATATCATCATAGGCTTTATCTACGGTTTTAGAATCAATATGTGGTTTAATAATATGAATTGCATCACTGTGAATAAAATTCTCTTTATTGTCCATATAATTCCTTCCTAATTTTTACGCTAAACTCTCCTGAATCACTAAATGACAAGGAATCCTTTACAAGATTAATGAAATATATAAAATGGCCGATGGTGTTCATGGAAAATCCTCCTTAAGGTAATATACTGTATAATCACACATGATTTATAAATCTATTGTTTAGATATTCAATGTAGGGTAATTTTTCAAGAATAATGCATTATAATGCCATATTATTTGCTTTGTCTATTAATTAATTTCATTAGTTAAATGTGGAGTTATGTGGATTAGTCTTTGATGTTTGACTCTTTAATGATGTAAATGGGACGGTTTTTTACCTCAGTATATGTCTTTTCCAGATATTTTCCTAAAATTCCTATTGAAAAGAGTTGGATTCCGCCTAATAGGAGTATAAAACACATTGTTGATGCCCAACCCGCAACAGGGTCTGCGAATATGAGGTTTTTTATTACAATGAAAATGATTAGTATGAAGGCTATAAATGAAAATATTATTCCGAAAAATGTGGATATTGACAGTGGAACTGTGGTGAATGCTATTATTCCCTCAATTGAATAGGAAACAAGCCCCCAGAATGACCAGCTGGTCTCTCCGGCTGCCCTTTCAATGTTTTCATATTCAAGCCATTTTGTTTCATAACCTATCCACTGAAACAGTCCTTTTGAAAATCTGTTGTATTCTCTAAGCTCCAGAAGGGAATCGACGGCTTGTCTTGTCATCAGCCTGTAGTCACGGGCTCCGTCAACGAGATCTATTTTGGATATCCTGTTGAACAGTTTATAAAATAATCTGGCAAATGATGAGCGGATTTTAGGCTCACCTGCCCTTGAAACCCTTCTTGTTGCAACGATGTCACAGTCTTCATTTTCTATGGTATTAATCATTTGCGGAATCAGTTTCGGTGGGTCCTGCAAATCAACGTCCATAACGCACACCAAATCTCCTTTTGCATTTTTCAAACCTGCGTACAGTGCAGATTCCTTTCCGAAATTTCTTGAAAATGAGATGTATTTGACGTTCGCATTGGATTCGGCTATTTTTTTGATATTGCCTAGGGTACTATCTGTTGAACCGTCATTGATAAAAATGATTTCAAAACTGATATTTTTCAATGTTTTTCTGATTTCTTCAAAAAAGACTTCAACAGAACTTTCCTCATTAAAGCAGGGTACAACAATAGTCAATAATTCCATAATAAAATATTGTACAGTTTCATATAAAAAGTTATCAATCAATAAAAAAAGTGTAGATGTGTGGTGTACATCTACTGTGATTTTATGATTATTGTGTTTGCAATGGCGAACTGTCCGTAGAAGGACGTTATGATGTATTCGCCAGGTATCAGGTTAATGTTGAGGCTTGCTACACCACCTGCTTTTGTTGTCCTGTTGTAGAATACTCCGTTTATGTTGAATGTTACTGTTTCATTGACAATAGGCTTTCCTTCGCCGTTGACCAGTGTTGCCCTGAACTGTGTTCCGTCCCTGTAGCTCAACGTAATGTCTTTGGCTGTAAGGATTGGAAGCACTTTGATGCTGTCTGAAACCATGCAACCCTTGTATATTGCAGTCAGAATATAATCTCCTGTGTAGAGGTTGATGTTAAGCTTTGCAGTACCGTTTTCGTTGGTTGTTCTGTTGTAGAATACACCGTTGATGTTGAATGTTACAACTTCACCTTTACCTACAGGGTTTTTATCATCACCTATGATTGTAATGTAGTATTGTGTACTGTTTCTGTAGTATTTGGTCACGTCGCTGTGGTTGGCAAACCTTGAATTGATTTTGACAGTGTTAGCTGACTGCTCCTTGGTTTCAGGGTTGTATGTGGTAATAATGTATGTATTCGGTCCAAGGTTTAGGTTCAGTTTCGCCTGTCCCTGGCTGTTGATATTACGTTCATACATCACTCCGTTAATGTTGAATTTTGCCTTTCCGCTTGTCAGGAGTTTTCCTGTATTATCTTTAAGTGTTGCAACAAACTGTTCGGGTGCCTTTTCAATCTTGTCAACATCATCAGCAGTTATCGTTGTTTTCACTTCAATGTTTGCGGTATCTGAGAGATTGTATTGCGGAACTGTGATTTTTGAAGTGTAGTTTCCGCAGTTGAGATTGATTGCAACGGTAGTCTTTCCGTTTGCCTGGGTCGTTCTTGTCATGTTGACTCCATTGAGTTCAATCAGAACTGTGGCATGCTCAACAGGATTTTTGTTGTTGTCAAGAAGTGTCACTTCAAGTCTTTCGGATCCTCCGTAATATTTGGAAACGTTGTATGTAATCAAAAAGACCTCGTATTCGCTTACATTGAATCGGATGTATTCTGAGTCTGACGGCCTGTGGTTAACGTCACCAAGATATCTTGCAGTTGCATGGTACTCGCCGGGGGTCAGGTCAGTCAGATATAAAACAGCTTCACCGTTTTTCGCTTCAGCCTCGTAATTGTCATTGTCCTTTGTAAAGATGACTTTTCCACCTGCGCTTGATGAGTTTATTTTAGCGGTCAGTTTTATGCTTCCTCCGGTCTGTTTTGCTGTAAGTGTAGTGTTTGAATCTCTCTGGTATATGTAGGCGTTATTTGCAATAGTTTCACCTGTTGCCGGATTGATTGTGGTTATGACATAGTTTCCGCAGTTCAAATCAAGATTAAGTGAAGCCTGACCGTTTGCATTTGTAGCTGCGCTGTAGAGCTTTCCTTCAATGTTGAACTGGACATTTGTGTTTGACAGTGCGGCACCGTTTGAATCAAGGAATTTTGCAGTGTATCTGGCACTGCCGTATTCTCCACGGGTGTCCTGGCCTTCAACAGTTGATTTTACTGTAACTTTTATGTTTTTTTCAAGACCGTATCTTGAAACGGTGATTTTTGTTGCATATTCACTAGGATTGAGGTTAATTCCAATGGATGTTTTTCCATTGTCGTTTGTTGTCCTGATATTTGACACTCCATTGATGTGGATGATAACGTCAACGTTGGCAATTCCAACGCCGTTTTTGTCAAGCAGTGTAACTTCCAGCCTTTGCTGACCTCCGTAGTACTTTGTGAGGTCCTGGCATACGAGAGTGACTACGCTGTCATCGATTGGAGTTCCCTCTTTGTAGATATTGCCTGTGATTCTTGCATCGCCACTGTTCCATCTGATGCAGTTGTCAGTTGCCTTGCTGTTGAGAAAAGTGTTTGAACTGACAGTTGCAGAAGATCCGTCTCCGTAAATAACGTTTCCGTTTGTGTTTCCGCTGAAGGTGTTTTCACTAACTGTAGCACTGTTTCCTTCCCATCTTATTGCTCCAACGCCGCTTCCTGTGTTGTCTATAAATCTGTTTTTAGTCACTGTTCCGCTTGCACCATCAAAGTATAGTGCTCCGCCGCTTTTACCGGCAGTGTTTTTGCTGAAGGTGTTTGACTCAAGCCTGTTGTTGCTTCCGGTAGTATACATTGCTCCCCCGTAGGTTGCTGCAGTGTTGGATGTGAATGAATTTGAAATGAGCTGGTTGTTGTTTCCGTTAAAGAGAAGCGCTCCTGCGGCAGTTGACTGTGCAACGTTGGTTGTGAATATGTTGTTTTTTAGAACTGCATCGTTACCGTTCCAGAACATTGCTCCTCCGTTGTTTCCTGCCCTGTTGTTTGAATAGATATTGTTTGTTGCAGTTCCCCTGTCACCTTTCCATCTCATCGCTCCTCCGGTATTGGCGTAGTTGTCTGTCAGTGTGTTCTGTGAGAATTCGACTCCATTGCACTCAAGATATATTGCTCCTCCGCTTCCGTCAGCCACATTTCCTGTGAATGTGTTGTTGAATATCTTTCCGTTTTCACCATTGTAGTAGAGCGCCGCTCCGCTTTCACCCACGTGGTTGTTTGTAAAAACGTTGTTTGTAAGTGTTCCCTGAGCCTTTGACCATCCGATTCCCGCACCGCATGTGGCAGCATCATTTCTGTCAAATCTGTTGTCTGAAACCGCAATGTTTGTTGCTTTCTGGCTTATGTATATTGCGCCACCGCTTTGTGTCAGTGCCTTATTGTTGTAGAAATAGTTGCCTGTCAGTCTGGCATTTGGAGCGTCCAGATATAATGCTCCGCCGATATTTGATGCTGTATTTGAGATGAACTGGTTGTTTTCTAAAACTCCGTTATCTCCTCTCCAGAGAATTGCCCCTCCTCCGTTTGAATTTCCATTTTTGAAAATGACATTTTTTATTGCAATGTTATCTGCCCCTTCATTGATGAAAAATATTCTGACGCTTTGCTTTGCATCGATATAATGTCCGTTTCCGTCAATTGTTATGTTTTTAACGTAATTGTAAATTGGAATGCCTGTGTCTCCGTCGTCTTCCTGCCATTCATAATCCCTCTCTAGGATAATTGTATCTCCTTCATCAGCACTGTAGATTTCATCTCTCAAGTCACTGAAACTTCCTGCATTTGCAGTTAATGTCTGATTATCGTCGCTTTGTGCTGATGCGAAAGATACTGACAGGAAAAATATTATGAATAATATTGAAATAAATCTCCAGTCAGTCTTCATAGTTATACACCAATTATTATTTTTTAATCTAAGTTTTAAATAGGTTATTGTTTAATTTTAGGCGATTATTTTAAAAATTAGTTTTTCTTGATTTTAAATCAGTTTTGGTGATGTAAAAAAGGTTTATGTTTAGCGGAAATTGCTAAACATTTATTCAAAAGGTATTGTCGCTGCCACATGATATGCCCATTCAAAATGAAGGTCTATAATGTCTCCGTCTTTTACATCTTTTTCAAAGACATATGAATCGTCGTGACATACTGTGGTCTTTTCGTTAAGAATCACTTCATTGTTCACATTCAATCTGGTAAAATCGACATAGCTAGGCACACGTTCGCCTTTTATGCTGCGGACATCCGGACCTCTGAGGTATACGGTCAGTTTTCCGTTGCCTACGCATTTTAATTTTACATCGATTAATCTGTCTTTGCTTTGTAAAACTGCACCTTTACCGTCTTTATACTTAAACCAGTCAGGGAAATCAATATCGGCGGATTCAGATGAATTCAAAATTTCAACTGTGCTGTTTTCATTGTTTCTGTTTATGATGTCAATTCTTGCGATTTCAGAGGTCTTTTCAATATTCACATTAAAGCAATCAGCATGCAGTTTGACGCAGGTATTGAATAATTTGGAACATTCAGGAGTGTATTTCTCTTCAATAAATCTTTTATATTCAAAGAAATTTATTCCTGATGGGAACATATGCCATGATGTGCATAATGTATGGAAAAGGTCTTTTATGTTTGCTCTGGTGCCCTCATCGACAACAAAAGCTCCTATATTGGACACGCTGTCTGTTTTCAGTATCCATTTCATATTGGAGCGAACGGATCCGAACAGTAATCCTGTACAGATTTGTGCCGCATCGATTTTTTCAAATCTTTGCCTGCGGTATCTCACCATATTCAGATGTATGTCGTGAAGAATTACTATACATCCGTCTTTAAGCTGAGGCAATGTTGCTAAAAAGGTCAGGCATTCGCCAGGCATAACGTGTGTGGTGTCAATTATGATGCAGTCAATGTCATTTCCAATTTCTTCATAGACATCCAGATAATCATATCCATTATAGAGTTTCCAGTTTTCATCGCCGCCCATTTCGCTGGCCATAAATCCAGTCAGTTTTGTTTTGTCTTTCCACCAGTAGGTTGATATGTCGACTGAAAATAGTTTGGCATCCTTTTCTTTCCATTTTAAAATGTTAACAGTATTTCCGCCTGATGCCACTCCGATTTCAACAATTTTTTTAGGTTTATATGTTTTTATGAAGTGTTTCAAAAACCAAATTTCGTCATTGCTCATTTCAACATGTGTTGTATTATCGTCATTACTTATTTTATCAGCTATTAACTCGAATTCAGGCATAGTTCTCACTTTGAAATTTATAAAATCATATATGTTTGTTGATGGTTATATATCTTTCAGATTAGAAGTTCTAATCTTTTTTTAAAAACAGTCTTCTTATTGGGTTTTGCATGTTAAAGCTTAGGCTATGCATAAAATCAGTATCATGAAAAATATAATGAACAATGAAATTATTCCAGGATAATTTCGCATTTGTATCACCTAAAAAATAAAAAAGTAGATGTGTGGTGCACATCTACTGGGATTTGATTATTATTGTGTTTGCAATGGCGAACTGTCCGTAGAATGATGTTATGATGTATTCGCCAGGTATCAGGTTAATGTTGAGGCTTGCTACACCACCTGCTTTTGTTGTCCTGTTGTAGAAGACTCCATTGATGTTGAATGTAATTGTCTCATTAACGAATGGATTTCCCTGACCGTCAACCAGTGTTGCCTTGAACTGTGTTCCGTCCCTGTAGCTCATTGTAATGTCTTTTGCAGTCATTATTGGGAGCACTTTGATGTTGTTTGAAACCATACATCCTTTATATATTGCAGTCAGGATATAGTCTCCGGTGTAGAGGTTGATGTTAAGTTTTGCAGTTCCGTTTTCGTTGGTTGTTCTGTTGTAGAACACACCGTTGATGTTGAATGTTACAACTTCTCCAGCACCGACATGATTTCCGTCATCACCGATAAGGGTAATGTAGTATTGTGTGCCGTTTCTGTAGTATTTGGTCACATCGCTGTGGTTGGCAAACCTTGAATTGATTTTAACAATGTTTGCGGACTGTTCATTAGTCACTGGGTTGTATGAGGTGATTACATATGTATTTGGTCCAAGGTTGAGGTTAAGTTTTGCCTGACCCTGGCTGTTGATGTTACGTTCATACATTACACCGTTGATGTTGAATTTTGCTTTTCCGCTAGTTAATAATTTTCCTTCGCTGTTTGTAAACGTTGCAACAAACTGTTCAGGAGCCTTTTCAACCTTATCGACATCATCTGCAGTTATTGTAGGTTTGATAATGATGTTTGAAGTTGTATTAATTGGACTGTATTCCTCATTACCTTCAAATATGATTTCTGCAGTGTAATTTCCAGGATTCAAGCTAACTGCCATTGTAGTAACGCCTGTTGCAGGAAGAGTTCTGTTGTATACCCTACCATTGAGGATGATTGTTATTTTAAGTCCGCCCATTGGGTTTCCGTCCTTATCTGTAACGTTAACAACAAACCTTTCGGATCCACCATAATATTTCTCCAAATCAGGAGCATTTATGATTATGGAAGTTGATTTAACATTAATGGTTCCGTTTGCACTTGCTGAAGCGTAGTATTTGTCTCCTTCAGTACTTACTGTAAATTCATAAGTGTCTGCAGTTAAATTGGAAATTGTAAATGTAGCTTTTGAATCGGTAATGTTTGCAGTGTAGGTTTTACCTCCAATAGTTAAGTTAACGCTGCCGTTTGGCATTGTTGCAGTTACATTGAATACTGCATCCTGGCCTTCTTCAATGTCTGAAGTTTCAACAGTTAATTCATTTGCTTTTTTAGTGACGCTGAATGTTGCGTTAGCTGAACTTGTAAGGTAATTGCCGTTTTCATCACTGTAAGTTACAGTTAAAGTGTAGTTTCCTTCAGGCATTTCCTCGAAGAGAATATCGAAGTCTCCGCCGGTGTAGTTAACACTTCTGATTTCATCATTTAACTTCATGGTCAGTTTACCGCTTGCATTTGCATTTACAGTAACAGTCAGGTTATCTCCAACATTAATGTCAGTTGCACCGGTTATTGTGGTTTTGGTTGCAACCTGTTTGATGGTTACTGTTGCTGTAGCATTTGATGGAGTGTAGTCGTTGTCTCCTTTGAAGGTTGCTGTTGCAGTGTAGGTGTCTGCATTGATGTCTTTTATGTCAATGCTTACCTGACCGTTATTGTCTGTTGTTGCTTCAGTTTCTTTATCGTTGAATGTTATTGTAACTGTTTTTCCAGCTAATGTTTGGTTGTTTGCTTTTAATGTAGCTATTAGTTTTGCAGTTTCGCCGTAGTCGATTGTTATGTTTTCAAGGGTTAGTTCTGTGGTTATTTTTTCTACTTTGAAGCTTGCGTTTGCTTGGCTTGTTAGGTAGTTTCCTGCTGGGTCTGTGTATGTGACTGTTACATTATAGTTTCCTTCTGTGATGTTTTCGATTGTCAGTGTTGCTTTGTTGTTTGTTATGTTTACTGGTGTTTCTTTATCGTTTATTTTGAAGATTATGATTCCTTCGTTTGTGTTGATTTCTGCTGTTAGTGTTACGTTGCGTCCAGGTAGTGTGTCT
>NZ_JAZUMY010000111.1:0-16437 GCF_045603845.1 Methanobrevibacter sp. | reverse complement strand
TTAAACGAATGGATTATTTAAAATATTTTGATGAATATGTAGATTCAGATTTTATCAAAGTTTTTACCGGAATTAGACGTTGCGGTAAAACAAGTATACTTTATAGCATTATTGATGAGCTAAAAAACAAGGGAATTAACGAAGATAATATTATTTTCATCTCCTTTGAAGACCCAGATTATTATTTGGTTGAAAATTTTAAAGATTTGGATAAAATTGTATATGAAAAGGTAAAAGACATCTCTGGAAAGATTTACCTATTTTTTGATGAAATTCAGGAAGTTGACAAGTGGGAAAAAAGTATCAATGGTTATAGAGTTAAGTTGGATTGTGATATCTATATAACTGGTTCAAATTCAAAATTATTGTCTAATGAGTTATCAACTTTGATATCTGGACGTTATCTTGAAATAAATGTTTATCCATTTTCATTTAAAGAATTATTGCAATATAAAAAACAAATTGAAAAAATTGATTTATCCGAATCCGATGAACGTAAATTATTTAATAATTATTATATAAATTATGGAGGTATGCCTAGTATTTTGGCATTCAACACAGATGAGTTTAGAAAATCTGCATTGAGGGATATTTTCAATACCATAATTCTAAATGATGTTGTCAATAGATTTAACATTAAAAAAATTGATTTGTTTAATCGTTTTGTTAGGTATATGATGAATACGGTAGGTCAGACATTCTCATCAAACAGCATTAAAAATTATTTAAAGGATAAAAATATTCATACAACACAGGATACTCTGTTAAAATACAATGAGTTTCTTCAACAATCCTTTTTCTTGATAAAATGTAGGCGTCAGGACTTAATAGGTAAGAAATTACTGAAAATTCAAGAAAAATATTATGCTATGGATCATGGTTTTCATCATGCAATCGTTGAAAGTAATCAAAAAAGAATTCCTAGGGTACTGGAAAACATAGTCTTTGTCGAACTTTTAAGAAGGGGATATGAAGTCAATGTTGGCATAATCAATAAAAAAGAAGTAGATTTTGTTTGCCAAAAAGTTGATAAACGAATATATATTCAAGTTTCTTATCTTATGGAACGTGAAGATACAATTAATAGAGAATTTGGTCCATTATTAAGTATTCCAGATAAATATGATGCTTATGTTTTAAGTATGGATGATGAGGATATGTCTCGTGATGGTATAAAACATATGAATATTATAGATTTCTTAAAAGGAAATGAAATCTAAGTTGAAATTGGAGTAATATTATTTTCAGTATTGAATTGTTTAATATATTCCAGAGAATCCTCCAAATAATCCTCATCTATCAGAGTGCTCGCATATAATACAGAAACGGTGTATTTTTTTCTATCCATTTCAATCAGTTCAACAGCCCCCATATCACTTGCCTGATGGTTTGAAAAGAAATAGATGTTTTCATCTTCGCTTGGCCAGAATCCGTATAGTGATGAGTTTTCAAAATTATGGCTGCTTTCATTATATTCTGAAATTATGAATCTTGGATTATCGTATGCCTTTGGCATGAAAAAGTATCCGTCTGCTTTTTTCTCAGAAAAATCACTTGGAATTTTCAAATTATTGATGTTTTGTGACGCACAAGCAAAGCCTGTTGCAAAAATGAGTATTATCAAAATCAGTGAAATCCTTTTAATCATAATTATCACTTTAAAAAAATAAGAAGTTGTATGAATTGATCATACAACTATAAACCGAAGAACAGGTAGATTAAAAATACAATAACAAGAACCCAGATTCCCCAGTTCATTTCTTTCCATTTACCGGTAGCAATTGTAGCAACAGCGTAGGTTACGAATCCCCATGCAATACCTAATGAAATTGAATAGGTTAAAAGCATCATTATTATTGTCATGAAGACCGGTGCCACAACAACTATATTATCCCAGTCAACATCTTTAATTTGAACAATCATTAAGATACCAACAATAACTAATGCAGCTGCAGTCACTGGTGAAGTAAATAATGATAAAACTAAAGGTGCGAAGAATATGGATAAAATGAATAATATTCCGGTTACAACAGCAGTCAAACCGGTTCTTCCGCCTAAACCGATACCTGTTGCACTTTCTACATAAGCTGTTACGGTACTTGTACCGACCATGGAACCGACAATTCCACCTACAGCGTCACTTAAGAACGCTTTTTCGATGTTTTGTGCCTGTCCATTTTCATCGATGAAACCGCATTGTCTACCTAATGAGATTAAAGTTCCGGTAGTATCGAAGAAAGTAACAAAGACTAATGAGAACACCATCATTATTAAGTTAGGAATGTTTGAGAACAGCTGTCCGAATCCGGATGCAAATCCGAAGAATAATGATGTATCAATGTTTGTGGATACTATTTCAGTTGGTAGGGAAGGCATTAACATGTCTCCAGCGCCGTATCCGAATGCAGTAAATATTAAACCTAAGATAGCGGTTATCACTAAACCTAAAAATACTGCAGCAGGCACTTTTCTGACAAATAATATTAAAGTGATTAAAACACCTATTAAAGCAAGTAATGCTGGTGCTGCGGTAAGTGATCCCATAGCAATTAGTGTTGATGGGTCATCAACGATGATTCCGCATCCTTTAAGTCCAATGAATGCAAGGAACATACCGATACCTGCACCGATAGCCAATTTCAAGTCAACAGGGATGATATTTAAGATAGCTTCCCTTAATCCTGATATTGTGATTAATAAAAAGATTATACTTGAAATAAATACTGCTGCAAGAGCTGCTTCCCATGTATTTCCCATAGTTAAGATAATTGTATATGTAAATAGTGCGTTAAGTCCCATTCCAGGAGCAAGACCAACAGGGTACTTTGAAACAAGACCCATTATGATACAAGCGATACCTGAAGCAAGTGCTGTTGCGAAAAAGACTCCTGTTGCAGGCATTCCACCGTCAGCCAACATTGTAGGGTTTACACCTAAAATATATGCCATGGCTAGAAAAGTAGTAATTCCTGCGATTATTTCTGTTTTAAAATCTGTACCATTTTCCTTAAAATTAAAAAAATTGTCTAACATATAATCCTCTCATCAAAACTTAAAATTTTGATAATAATATTTATATTTGATTATATTAAAAAAGTTAATCATTTGATGTGTAAAGTATTTCACATTGTATTTTGCACAAATAATTTAAATGATTAATTAGATAAGTTAAATTGAGGTATAATAATGGGAAAAATTTATAGAATTTTCGATAAATATTGTATCATTGATATAATTGTAGGCTTTATCTTTGGTTTTTATATGGCCGTACACCATAATAATTCCCAATTATGGGTTATAGCAACAATATTTGTAGTTATTTTTGCCCTTATTATAACATTAATACCGATTGGTTTTGCAGTTTATTCTAAAGTTAAAAATTCTGAAAATATTTCAATACCTGAACTTGTTGAAGCATATCTTCTTAATTTGGCTATGACTGCTGTTTGCTTTGGATTTGGATTTATAGCAGGATCACTGTATATCGGTAATTATATTCCAGATAATGGATTATTTTTCTAATCACTTTTTTTTTGATATGATGTTAATTCGTGAATTCGCTAAAGCAGATTTAACGCAGATGATTAAAATATGGAATGATATTGTAATTGAAGGCAATGCTTTTCCTCAGGAGAATATTTTAAATTTGGAAAATGGCTTTGAGTTTTTTAATCATCAGAGCTTTACTGGTGTTGCTGTTATTAACAATGCTGTGGTAGGGCTCTATATATTGCATCCAAACAATGTTGGGCGCTGTTCACATATTGCAAATGCAAGCTATGGGGTTGATGCCAGCGTCCGTGGAAAGCATATTGGAAAAAATCTTGTTTCGGATTCAATTGAAAAGGCCCGTGAATTAAATTTTAAGATACTCCAATTTAATGCAGTTGTTGAAAGCAATGCTTCTGCAAGGCATTTATATGAAAGTTTGGGATTTAGGCAATTGGGAACGATACCTAACGGATTTAGGATGAAAGATGGTACATATGAAAATATCTGTCCGTATTTCATTGAATTGTGAGGGAATAATATGAGTTTGTATGAAGATTTTTCAGATATTGTCATTGGAGAAGAAAAGGTTTCTCCGCAAGCTATTTTGGATATACTTAAAGAGTATTCCGCAACAATTTCAGTATTTGATTTAATGAAGGTCAATGCAGAAATGATTGAGGACGGCAAATATATTCAGGAAAATTATAGGGACAAAAGCCATGCAGTATATGCCAAATATTTCTTGGGCCGTATTCGTGAGATACGCAATGATGATAATTCTTATGACAATGATGTTGATAAGGAGGAATTCATTGATGCGGTTGCCACATTAAAGACATATCATGAAAATGAATCAATCACATCTAAAACAAAGTTTCCTCTGATTTATGCAATCGTATCCCTGTACACTACTTTTGTTCTCGAAGAGCCCATTCATCCTGTAGGCACTCCGTTTCCCGGTTCATTAAAGGTTGAAGAAAAAGATGGTGTCTTTTACTGTCCAGTTAAGGAAGCAAATCTTGAATCTCCAAATGCTGTCTGTAAAATGTGCATTGCAGAGCAGTTGGATTTTTAAATGTTAAAATATTTATTGTATTACATAAAGAATAATTAATAATGGATATAAAAAATTACTTCACGGACTACAGAAAATGCATGCTTGTTTTTATAGCATTCATATTTGTATTTGTTTTTGCAATGTTTACACCTGAAAACTTTGCAGATTCACAAAATGAAGTAATGTTTATTTTATTGGTGACTGTTGTAGGGCTTTTTTCAATATATTTTTCATACAGAAATAAGCTGAAGCTGCACAATGTAGCGCTGGTATTGATAATTGTTTTTGGACTGTTGATGATATTTTTCACGCCGCCAATGAGTTTTCCCGATGAATCCGCTCATTTTACAAGGGCTGAACTGATAAGTGAAGGACAGCTGTATCCTGAAATTACAGATAAGGGAATTTATGTTGACAGCTATTATTTCGGTTTGCAGCAGTCATATTACGGAACCACAATCCTTGACAATGGCAGCTATAATGACCCGATTAATGACCATAAGGGATACTGGGAGTGGACAACGTCATCCCCATTCTATTCATATCTGCTTTCCGCATTGGGAATATTGATTGCCAAAATGCTGAATTTAACTGCAATATGGGCCTTATACCTGTCCAGAATCGCCAATCTGTTATTTTATGGAGTAGTTGCTTACTTCATGATTAAAATCATCCCAAAGTATAAGCTTCATTTACTGGTTTTCTCAACGATACCATTATGCGTTTCGCAGGCATCTTTTTCAAGCTATGATGCATTCATATTGACTTTTACATTGATTATATTAACGTATTTCATCAAAATGTATCTGGGCGAGGTTAACGGGAAAAATCTGGCAATATTTTTCATTTCAGTATTGCTGATTAGCTTAATAAAGCAGCCTTACATAATACTTGCGTTCCTGGTGTTTGCTCTTCCTTTTGAAGATGAAAAACTTAAAAAAATCAGTATTGTGGCTATAATTGCAATGGTTGTATTGGCTATATTGAGCGTTGGGTCACTGTTTTCATCATTATTTACAACTACGGCAATTCAAACGTATAATACGTCATCCACAACCAACGTGTCATTTGTCGGACAGACCAGGTTCGTTTTATCCAATCCTTTGATAATATTCACATTAATCAAGGATATGCTGGTTTCAATCCCTGATTTGTTCCTGCTGAAAGCCAATTTCTTCCATTATACTGGGTATAAAGGAATAAAACTGATTAACTTCATGTATGTAATATTTTATTTAGTATTTTCACTATTCTATAAAATAGACATTGAATTAAGAAAAAAAGAAAGGATAATTTTGGCATTGATATTTTTAATAACATATGTTGGAATTAATGTTATTTTCTATCTGACATGGAGTCCTCTGGGAAGTAATACTATCCTGGGAGTCCAATCAAGATATTTCCTTCCGATAATAGCTTTGCTGCCATTGATAATCAATACAAATATTAAAGAAATAGAAATAGATGAAATTTACATATTTACTTTTATCATAATATGTTTGGCAGGACTGTTTTTACTTCCTATCACTCATTTTTACTGATTTTCATTCTAACAAAATTTTTAATTATATTGAATATGATATATTATAGTTAAGTGATATTATGAAAATAGCTGTTGTACTTGGAACAAGGCCGGAAATTATTAAGATGGCCCCAATAATTGATGAAATTGTCAATCGTGATATTGATTTGTGTCTTCTTCACACAGGTCAGCATTATGATAAGGAAATGTCTGATAACTTCTTTAAAGACCTTGAGATTCCTGCTCCTGATTATAACATTCATGTGGGTTCCGGTTCTCATGGTAAACAGACCGGTTTGATGATGAAAGGTATTGAAGAGGTTTTGATGGATGAAAAACCGGATATAGTGTTGGTTCAGGGAGATACCAATGCAGTTCTTGCAGGTGCTCTTGTGGCTTCCAAACTGCATATTGCCGTTGGGCATGTTGAAGCAGGACTCAGGTCCTTTGACATGACAATGCCTGAAGAGGTTAACCGCAGGGCCTGTGATGTAACCTCAACAATGTATTTCATTCCAACTGAAGAATCAGCCATTAATCTTTTGGCTGAAGGATTTTCCAGGAAAAACCTGTTCATCACCGGAAACACTGTTGTTGATGCATGTTTCAGACATTTGGAAATAGCCAAAAAACGTGGATTTGAAGAAGAATCATTGGCAGAACTCGACATTGACAATATGGACAATATATTAACATTAACAATGCACAGGGCAGAAAACGTTGACGATAAAACCCGTGTAACCAATATTATCGAGGCTTTAAAAGAGCTAAATCAGATGAACATCATTTTCCCAATACATCCGAGAACCAAAAACACATTACAGAACTTTGGTCTGTTCGATGAGCTGAATGACTTGGATCATGTTCATATCATTAAGCCTTTAGGATATCTGGACTTTTTGCAGTTGACTGCCAAATCAAGTCTGATTTTAACTGACTCAGGAGGCCTTCAGGAAGAAGCAATTACTCTTGATGTTCCTGCATTAACGTTAAGATATAATACCGAAAGGCCAGAAACGGTAACTGCAGGAGGTAACATCCTTGTTGGGTCAGATAAGGATGTAATTTTGGAAAATGCAAACAAAATTTTAAATGATGAGGAATTTGCAGATAAAATGAGAAATGCACCTAATCCATATGGTCAGGGCAACTCTGCAGAACAGACTGTTGATGCAATACAGGAGTACTATGATAAAGGACTTCTCAATATTGAAGCTCCTGAAGACATCATGACATCATTTGAAAGGAAAATGGCATTAATCAAAGAAGACATAACTGTCAAAGACTTCGAAGATAAAAACAATGCATTAATTCACATGGTGTTCGATGGAGAAAAAATGCGCTTCCCTGCAGATGACTTGAACTTAAAAGAGATGTGTGTTACTTATGACGTCTACGAATGATTCAATATTAGTATTTGAGTATTTTACTGCTTCAGGCGAGAAAGATAAATGCATAATCTCTGAAGCGGAAGCGATGTTATTTGCATTGATTGAAGATTTAAGCGATTACAATCTGGATGTAGTTGTAAATAAATCCTATGAAAATATCATATCCAAATATGATAATGTTAACCCAATACTGATAGAAACGGACATTATTTCATGGTTGAAGGATAATGCCTGCAATTTTGACAAGGCTATTTTCATTGCGGCGGAAAATAACAATAATTTATATAATATCACTAAAATTTTGGAAGAAAATAATGTCTTTATTTACACTTCATCAAGTGAAGCATGCCTTATATCATCAGATAAGTCATTAACTTATGATGAAATTTCAAATGAGGTTCCTCAACCGAGAACCTTCAGATTTAAAATAGATTCAAAAGGATACTGGAAAAGGGCTATCACTAACTTGCATGAAAAGTGGCAGGCTGAAGATCCGTTGACTCCACTCAAATTAATAATAAAACCATTGATTGGTGTTGACTGTGAAGATATTGTCATAATTGAGGACATTAAAGATTTAAGCTATGATTTGGAAGAGATATTTCCTCCGGAATCCAGAATAATAGTTCAGGAATTCATTGAAGGAAATGATGTCAGCGTCAGTTTAATATGTCAGAATGGTAAAGCGATACCAATCAGTTTAAATAAACAGTTCGTTGAACTTAAAAACGATAAGGGAACATATATTGGTGGAAAACTTCCTTTTGAAAGTGAATATAAGCAGGATGCGTTTGAAATTGCTAAAAAAGCATGTGAATCAGTTGAAGGCTTAAATGGTTTTGTAGGTGTTGACTTGATAATCAGTGCTGATGAAATGGATATCCATCCGGTTTATTTGCTTGAGGTTAACTCAAGATTCACCACTCCGTATGTAGGCCTCAGGAAAATAGCTAATTTCAACATAGCAAAAACGATTATTGAAGGAAATATTGAAGAAATTGATATCTCTCTTGACGGTGAAGTGGAATTTAAAAAACAGGGAGATAACTTAGATATCAGGAGAATTTAAATGAAAATTGCAGGTTTTGATATAGGTGGAGCAAACACTGATTTGGCGGTAATTGACTTTGAAGACGGCGAAATTAAAAATATTGAAGTTGACTTTGCCTATCTTCCTATGTGGAGTAATAATGATGATTTGTCACGGGTTCTGGTTGAACTGATTGAAAACATCTGTCAGGTATCTGAAATCGAT
This sequence comes from Methanobrevibacter sp., assembly GCF_045603845.1. GTDB lineage: Archaea > Methanobacteriota > Methanobacteria > Methanobacteriales > Methanobacteriaceae > Methanocatella. The sequence continues at coordinate 7,720 of NZ_JAZUMY010000111.1, read as the reverse complement.
GCTGTTGGAATATCAATGACAGCCGAGCTTGTTGATGCTTATGACACCAAAAAAGATGGTGTTTTGGATGTCGTTAAGAAATGTGAAGATACCTTTTCATGCCCGATAGCTTATGTTGGTATTGATGGAATGATGTCTAAAAGCGAAATAGAAGAGACTCCTCTTAAGGCAGCTGCCGCAAACTGGATAGCTACCGCACAAATAGCAACATTAATCTCTGATAATTGCATTTTCATTGACACTGGAAGTACAACGACAGACATTATCCCAATTAAGGATGGAAAGGAATGTGCAATAGGCAAATCTGATTTTGACAGGTCAGCAACCGGTGAACTCGTATACACAGGAACATTGAGAACCAATTTGGCCAGTTTCCTGGATAAGGTTGAATTGAAAGGAAAAGAGTATCGTGTAGCCAGTGAACTCTTTGCCCAAACAGCTGACGTTTATATGGTTCTTGACTTAATTTCTGAGGATGATTATGTCTGTGACACTTTTGACGGAGAGTCCAAATCCAAAAAAGATTGTGCTAAGCGTATTGCACGTGTTGTATGTGCTGATTTGGAGATGCTTTCTGAAGCGGATATTGTTGAGATGTCTGAATTCATCCATCAAAAGCAAATCGAACAGATTGCAGATGGCCTAAAACAGGTTCATGAAACCCAGAACCTTGATTTGATTGTAACCACAGGTTTAGGCAAAGACATTTTGGATAGGCCTGCGGCTGAATTTTTAGGTTTGGAAGTCAAATCAATGGGCGATATCCTAACTGATGAGCAATGTGTTGTAGCTCCTGCCGTCGGAACTGCGGTAATGATGGAGAAATTCATGGATTAACATGACAAAATTCACTTATTATACTGACGGCGCAGCCACTATGATTAATAAAAACGGTAAATATCTGCGTGAAGCTGGTGGCTGGGCTTTTGTTCTGTTAATTGATGGTGAGGAAAATTCAAATCAGTCAGGGGGCTGTCCTTTAACTACAAACAATGAAATGGAGTTATATCAATATATGCTTCCATGAAAGATTTCCTGTCAAAAGCTGATTCCGGTGATGTCATTGAAATATGCTCTGATTCATCTTACTGCATTGATATCTTTACCAAATGGGTGATAAACTGGCAGAAAAACGGCTGGAAAAGAAGAGGAAACCAGCCTATTGAAAACTTAGAAATCATCAAAGCAATTTGGAAATTAATGGACAATATTAAAAACTCGTATACCTTAAGTTTTGTTAAGGTAAAAGGTCATTCATCAAACAGATTCAATATTAAGGCTGATAAACTTGCAGTTAATGCAAAACAGGTTGCTTTCAACTCTCAAAAAACAGTGGCTTATGGTGGTAAAAAAGATAATTTGCTGGGTGGAAAATCCAAGTATGCTTAATACCATACATCCTTTATTCCAAGCAGATAAGCTCCGGTATTGGCTATCAAATGAATTATTATGGTCAGTATAATAGCTATCACTATGAATTCTATGGAAAAACTAACGACTAATGAAGCAAATAAGAGTGCAACCACTAAAAAATCAATCTGATCAAGTATTGGTGCAGGTTTTCCACGTCCAATTCCCAATCTTCTTTTTAAAAAACTGCCTGCAGCATCACCGACCAATGCTCCGAATGCAAGTAAAAATCCGATTAGAACACCATTTAAAACACCAACAGCGATAGGGGTAATGATATATTCTCCATATAATGTCAATAAATCCGGTCCGAAGTATCCCTGAATTGCTCCAACCAATGTTCCTAAAAGTGTTCCTCCAATCAATCCTTTCCATGTTACTCCGTCGCCAATCCATCTGTTGCCGTTTGAATCGCTTTTTTCGAAATCAACCGGAACACCTCCTCCAAATATTAATCCGCCACTGTTGGATATGTATGCAGGAAGTAGGAAGTACAGGATTGTGACGCACATTATCGCTAACATCGAAAAGTCAAGATTCATTTAATAGTTGCTCCATTTTAATTTCTTATTAATATAGTCTATAATTCTTAAAGTATATAAATTTTAAATAACTTTAAATATTAAATTAACTATAATAATTATATTATGTTTTTGTTTGTACTAATGTAGTATGTTTGTAAGGTGATTTTTTTGAAAATAAAAGATACAAAAAGTTTATGTCCAGAGTGTGGTAAACCTCTCGATGCGGAAGTCTATGATGAAGAGGGAAAAGTTTTCATTAAGAAAACCTGCGACGAGCATGGAGAGTTTATCAATACTTATTGGAGTGATGATGAGATTTACAATAGAGTAAATAATTATGAACCGTCAATTACTTCAGTGGAAAATCCTTGTGTGGATGGTGTTGCTGCTTGTCCATCTAACTGTGGACTTTGTTCCAAGCATGAAACTTCTACTGTACTGGGATTAATTGATGTGACCAATAGGTGTAATCTAAGATGTCCTGTCTGTTTTGCAAACGCTGCAGCTTCAGGACGCTTATTTGAACCTACTCAAGATGAAATAAGGCAAATGCTTAGAAACTTAAGAAACTTGAAACCTAATCCTACCCCGGCTATCCAGTATGCCGGTGGAGAACCTACGGTAAGAAAGGATATTGTTGAATTAGTCAAAATGGCTAAGGAAGAAGGTTTCACTCACGTTCAAATTGCAACCAACGGTTTAAAATTAGCAATGAAAGAAAACTTGGCTCAAGAATTGAAAGATGCCGGTTTGAATACAGTATATTTAGCATTTGACGGCGTTACCCCTGAACCTTATATCAACAATAGGGGAAGGGATTTGCTCCCATATAAATTGGATGCAATTGAAAACTGTAGAAAAGCTAATTTGGGTGTGGTTTTAGTTCCTACATTAATTAAAGGAGTAAACGATCACCAGGTTGGAGAAATTATTAAGTTTGCATTCGACCATAATGAAAACATTTATGGAGTCAATTTCCAGCCTGTTTCATTTGCAGGAAGAACGCCTGCCGATCAGGTGGAAGAACAAAGAATCACTATTCCGGACTTTGTTAAAATCATAGAGGAGCAAACTGACGGTGAAGTCAAAACTTCTGATTTTTATCCACCTTCTTCAGTCGAACCTATTGCTAACTTCATAGGTGCTCTTGACGGTGAAAAACCTAGCGTTACTCTCAACTGCCACCAGCATTGTGGTATTGCTACTTATGTATTTAGGGATAAGACTGAAGGTCCTGGAAAAGACAAATTGATTCCAATTACCAGATTCATTGATGTTGACGGATTATTTGAAAAATTAGATGAATTAAGTGATAGATTAAATGAAGGCGGATTTGGAATCAGAAAAAGAGTCATTGCCAGTGCAACCAAAGCTCTTCCTAAATTGGTAGATACTGATGAAACCCCTGAAAATCTGGATATTAAGAGGATATTGCTTAATGTATTTACTAAAAGATCATATGATGCATTAGGTGACTTTTCAAAAGATGCTATGCTTATTTCATGCATGCACTTCATGGATCCATTTAATTTTGATGAGGACAGAGTTAAAAAATGTGTTATCCATTATGCAACTCCTGACGGCAGAATCATCCCGTTCTGTACATACAATTCAATGTATCGTGAAGGGGTTGAAGAGGAATTCTCATCTCCATTAAAAAAATCTAAAGAATAATTAATTTCTAGAGGTCAAAATCTATGTATATAAAATCACCTTCAAGACTTCATTTGGGGCTTATTGATATGAATGGATCATATGGTAGGCTTGACGGGGGAATTGGATTAACTATCCAAGACCCTAATTTTCTTTTATATAGTGAAACGGCTGAAAAAGGAATTACAATAGACTTTAACGAAAACTTTAACTTTAATGATACTATAAAAAACGAATGCATAAAAAAAATCACCGCTTCAGCCGAAAAAGTAATTAATCATTATGATGTTGATGAAGGATTCTATTTTAGGGTTGACAGAGCTTATCTTCCACACTCCGGTTTGGGATCAGGAACCCAAATAGCATTGTCCACAGGAAAACTTATCACAGAACACATCGGTCAGGAGGCCAATGGTATTACTTTGGGCAAAATCACAGGCCGTGGTGGTACATCAGGCATTGGTGTTTTTGCTTTTGACCATGGCGGTTTTATTGTTGACGGCGGACACAGTAGAAAAGAAAAATCATCTTTTTTACCTTCTTCCGCTTCTAAAGCCAGTCCTCCGCAGCTGTTTGGTCGTTATGAATTTCCTGAAGAATGGGGAGTATTATTGGTCATTTTAAAGTCTGATGTCAGCGTCAACGGACAGAAGGAAGTCAATATTTTCCAGGAGTATTGTCCTATTGACAGACAGGAAGTGGAATTGTATTCCCACTTAATATTTATGAATATGATACCATTTTTATTAGAAAAGGATTTGCCTTGCTTCGGAAACATAATTAACAAAATACAAACAATAGGATTTAAAAACATTGAAGTTAAACTGCAGTCAGACAATATTAAAAAATTAATGGCTAAATTAACTGAAATTGGTGCATATGCTGTTGGAATGAGTTCTTTTGGACCGACAGTCTATTCATTCTACGATAAAACCAACAGGCATATAGTTGACGAAATTAAAGATTATGTAGGCGATGATGGAATAGTTATCACAACAAAAGCCCAAAATCATGGCCATATTCTTAAAAAATAGTGATTATTATGGATATTATTTCTGGAAAAACATGGACTTTCGGTGAAAATATAGATACTGATGTCATTATTCCCGGCAGATATTTGAGAACATTCAATCCTCAGGATTTGGCAGATCATGTTCTTGAAGGAGAAAGGCCGGATTTTACTGAAAATGTTCAAAAAGGTGATGTTATAGTTGCCGGTGAAAATTTCGGATGCGGTTCTTCCCGTGAGCAGGCTCCTGTCGCCATAAAAACTGCAGGGGTAAGTGCAATCATAGCCAAATCATTTGCAAGAATCTTCTATAGAAATTCCATCAATATAGGTTTACCGGTAATTGTAAGCGATATTGAAGCTGAAGACGGAGATATTATTAAAATTGACTTGTCTGAAGGAAGTATTGTAAATGAAACTTCCGGTGAGGAAGCAAGCTTCGAGCCTTTTAAGGAATTCATGTTAAACATTTTGGAAGATGGTGGTTTGGTAAACCATTATCTAAAAGAATAATTTATTTTTATAAAGGAGGCATAAAATGGAATGTCCAATTTGTGGTTCTGATGAAATTGAAATATTAAACTCAAAACAGAAAGAATCAAAAAAGAAATTCATGGAAGAGTATCTTTTAAAATGTTTTGACTGCGGTCATGTTTTTAAAGATGTTGTTTCCGCTCAAAAACCTAAAGATTATAGACTTATCATATCTGAACAGAACAAATCCCATAAAACTTCAATCGAGTTATCTCCCAGTGACGAATTGAAAGTAGGAGATATTTTGCTTTCTGAACTGGGTCAGGTTGAAGTTACAAGTATTGAGGTAAATGATACAAGAGTAAATAAAGCATTGCTTGAAAATGTTGAAACGATATGGGCAACATCCGTTGAAATTCCGGCACGTATCGGATTTTCAGTTGATTTGCACGGCAAGGTCGATTCCTATAAATTGGATTTGGAAAGGGACTTTGAAATCGCTCCGGGTGATGTTGTTAAAATAGAAAATCATATAGTTAAGGTTCATGTGGTAAAAACCAATGAAAGAAAGTTAACTTCAGGATTTGCCAAAGCCGGAGTAATCAAAAGAGTTTATTCAAAACCGGTTAAATTCAATAATTATGATTATGATTTAACATCCAATATTTTCAAAAAAACTTAAATTAGTGAGAATTATTTATGAAAGTTTATATTGAATCATATGGCTGCACATTCAACAAGGCCGATGGCCAGATTATGGCTGGCGTTTTAAATGAGAATAATATTGACTTGACTGACAGTATTGAGGATGCCGATGTCATTATTGTAAATACATGTTATGTTAAACTGCCTACAGAAAATAAGGTTGTTTATAAAATCCAGCAACTGCAGGAAAAGTTTCCCGATAAAAAGATAATTGTCGGGGGATGCATGGTGGAAATAGATCCTGAAAAATTGGAAAAAGTAGGACCTAACTGCAGCTGGATTGGGCCTCATCAGTTAAATAAAACAGCAGAGGTTGTGGAACAGACTTATTGTGGAGAAATCGTACGTGAATACGGTTTGTCCAAGGAAAGTAAAGTGGGTGTTGCAAAAGTAACCGATGACAGTTTAATCCATATTATTCAAATTTGTGAAGGTTGTCTAGGAGCATGCACTTTTTGCTGTACTCGTTTTGCCCGTGGGCCTTTAAATAGCTATCCTATTGCGGATATAGTTGAGGAAGCAAGGCAAGCTATTGAAAATGGTGCTCGTGAAATTCAGCTCACTGCCCAGGACACTGCAGCATTCGGCCGGGACAGTGGTGAAAAACTATCTGATTTAATTAAAGAAGTTGCTAATTTAGATGGAGATTTTCGTGTTCGTGTTGGAATGATGCATCCTAAAAACATTTTAGACGATGTTGATGAAATAATTGATGCAATCAAATCACCGAAGGTATATGATTTTATTCATTTACCTATACAAAGTGGTAGTGACAAGGTACTAAAAGAAATGAGACGTGGACATAATACTGATCAGTATCTTGAAATCGTCGATAAGTTCAAAAGTGAAATTCCAAATCTGACTTTGGCTACGGATATCATTGTAGGCTATCCGACTGAAACTGATGATGACTTTTCTAAGACTGTTGAACTGCTTGAAAATGTAAGGCCAAGTCTTATTCATTTATCCAAATATCAGCATAGGAAAGGTGCAATTTCATCATCACTTGAAGAAATTCCCCGCGAAGTCATGAAAGAACGTTCCAAATTTTTGTCTGAAATTAAGAGCGAAATAACTCAATGTGAAAACGAAGAATTACTTGATTCTTATCAAAATGCTTTGGTTGTTGAAATAGGTTCTAAAGGTGGATTTATTGCAAAAACTGATTCATATATTCCAGTGATTGTGGATAATGTTAATTTGGGTGATTTTGTTCGCGTAAAAATAACTGATGCTACGGCAACTTACCTAAAAGGCGTTGTAAAATAAGTTAATTTTTTAAATTTTTTAAATTCTTTTTTTCTATATTTACCATATATTTTTTGTCTTTAAAGATTAATTTTTTTAGGTATTATTTTTGTAAATTTAAAACTATTTGTTAATAGCTTTATGGTTCGTATATGGGTGAAAATTAGGCCTTTTTATCAAAACATTTATATATAATGTTTTACTATCTTTTAATTGGAGGTGAAATAATGAGTGAATTACCAATCGCACCAGTAGGTCGTATCTTAAAAAATGCTGGAGCTCCAAGAATTAGTGATGAAGCTAAAATTGCATTAGCTGAAGCATTAGAAGAAAAAGGTGACGAAATCGCTAAAAAAGCTGTTAATTTCGCACGCCACGCTGGTAGAAAAACTGTAAAAGCTGGAGATATCAAATTAGCTATCAAATAGGCTTTTTACTCGTTATATAAAATCTATTGGCCATTTTCTTGGTCAATTTATTTTATTTTTTTAGGTTCTGTATTGGAAAGTTTTATATAATACTTTTAATAAATTATATTATGTTGTGCAGGACCGGTGGTCTAGGGGTATGATTCCTCTTTGACGTGGAGGAGATCACGAGTTCGAATCTCGTTCGGTCCATATGCCATGGTAGTTCAGATGGGAGAACGCTAGACTGAAGATCTAGATGTCGCTGGTTCAAGTCCGGCCCATGGCAT
>NZ_JAZUMY010000110.1:0-7209 GCF_045603845.1 Methanobrevibacter sp. | reverse complement strand
TTTTTATTATCAATTCAAGTGTAATTTCTATTGATTAATATAATTAATATGATTGGAGGTTATTATGAAATATAAGATTTTTTTAAGTAGTGGTAGGAAAGAATTTGAAAATGAAAGACTTTTCATTAAACAAGAAATAGAAAATGATTATATTTTAAATAGATTTTTTGAAATCTTTGCATTTGAAAAAACTTCAGCTTCTGGTGTTTCGCCTGAAAAATTATATAGTGATGAAGTTGTAAATTCAGATATTTATATCGGTTTAATAGGTTCTGATTATGGAAGTATTTTAGAATCAGGAATATCTCCAACGGAACTTGAATATGATTTGTTTAACAAAGCACATAATGATGCATTAATTTATATTAAAAATTCTAATTTTAGGGATGATAAAACAGTTCAATTTATTAATAAAATAAAAAATGAGCATAGTTATCAAAGATTTGATGATCGTTATGAGTTATTTAAACAAATTAGGAGAAGCTTAGGGGATTTTTTAGGTAAAAATCTTAAAAATTATAAATCTTTTGATTCTGAGTTGCTATTGGATTCATCATGTGATGATGTTGATATGGAGGCATTAGAGTTATTTTTCAATGTTTTAGATTATAATCCTATTGAAAAAATACGTGATGAAAAAGGTTTAATGAAAGTTTTATCAACAATTAAAGCTGGAGATTATAAAAATGGTGAATTTAGATTAAACACGAGTGGTGCATTATTCTTTGCTAAGGATATTTCAAAATTTAATATTTCTCATGAAGTTAAAATGGTTCGTTTTTATGATAATGATGGAATAGATACTTTTGAAAAAACAGAATTAAATACGTCATTGTTAAAAATTTTAAAAGAAGCAGAATCATTTTTTTATAAGGTAACAATTAATATTTCTCAAATTAATGGATTTGAACGTGTAACTACTCATGAATATCCTTTTGAAGCTATCCGGGAAGCGCTTGTAAATGCTCTTGCTCATAGAGACTATTCCATAATGACAGCCCCCATAACATTTTATATTTACAATGATAGGATTGAAATTACAAGTCCTGGACGTTTAGTATATCCATTAAAGGTATCAGATTTAGAAAATAATGATCCAATTCATAGAAACGAAATTTTATGCAATATTTTTTCTAAAACAAGATATATGGAGCATGTTGGAACGGGTATCCGTAAAATGAAAGAAGCAATGTTAAAACAAGGTTTAAATGAACCTGACTTCATTGAATCTGGTGAATTTTTTAAAGTTGTTTTTTGGGCTAATGAAAATAATCTAAATACTAGGCAGAAGGAATTTTTAAAATCGAATATTTCTTCAATAACAATTCCGAAATATATGAAAATTTTTGATATATCAAGAAACACTGCAACAAATGATTTAAATAAACTTGTTGATAATAAATTATTTGAAAAAAATAAAAAAGGAAAAACAATAATTTATGAAAAATTATAATTTTCCTATGAATTAAGTGGATATAACTATCCACTATATTCAACACCATTAACAAGAAGTTTATGGCCGTTTAAATTAATTGTACCTGAATTTTCAAGGCTTGTTATATTGCTGTCACCACTTAATGTCCATGTGGATCCGCTGTCAATGACAACATTTGTGGTTCCGGTTGAGTTTATTGCACCTTCAAATTCAGTGTTCTGCAGGTTGAAGTTCAGGGAACTTATTGAATCAACGATAATGTCTCCATTTAATTTCTCATCTATGGATGTTAAGTTGACGTCCCCGCCGTTGGAGCCTTCGCTTCCCCACTGGTTCTGGCCTGAAATGTCAAATAGTATTCCGCTTCCGAAATTGAACGTTGAGGACTCTAAAACGATGTTTGCTTTCGTGTTAGTCACATGAAACATCGGTGCGGTGCTGTAGTAATCGGAAGATGAATCGATTGACAGTGTAGTCGCTTTACAGTCAAATACTGAAGTTCCAACATCAGCGTCACCGCTCATGCTCTGGTAAATGAACACTCCACCCAAATCAACATAATTGTCACCATCTTTACGGTTACCTTCCGCAAAACAGTTCAAGTCACAGTTTTCTAAAGATATTGAGTTTTTACCTTCGATACATGCGATTTGGGAAACGTATGCAGTACCGGTTGATTCACCAATAGTGATGTTTCCTGTTGAATAAACTAATGGGGAGCCTCTTCCTGAATCTTTGCTGACGCCTGTGTTTAGTATTGAATTTTTAACAGTAATATTTCCTTCTCCACGGTCTGTTGCAACAGCAGCGCAGCTTCCTCCGTCAGTGTTGATTTCCACATTGGTAGCTTCAATAACTCCGCCGAAAGTTGCATCTAGTCCACGGGACTTGTCCTGGTGGGTTGTTATTTTAACATTGCTTACAGTTGCTTTTGTAATGTCGGTTCCCTGAGCATCTTTATTCAATGCTTCAGGAGGTTTTTCAGGAGCATCTCCTCCACCTTCTCCTGGGGCGGTGCCGCTTTCACCGGGTGATCCACCTTGACTTTGACCGGAATCGGTGTTTGTCACAAAGATTCCGTTTGATCCTTTGGAGTTGGTGTTGATTTCACAGTTTTCAATGGTCAGCTGTGATGAGTCCTTAACCAGAACAGCTGAGTTAACGCCGTAAAAGTCTGCGTCATCGCCTGAAGTGGCAGTGTCTCCTGTTTTATTGATAACAGAATTGGCCAGTTTCAATATTCCTGAATTGTTTACAAAAATGCTGTTCACATCACTTTTATCTGTTGAGAAAAATCCGTTGCTTTCATCCTGAGTTTCACTTTCTATGCTTAAGCTTCCTTTTTCTGTCAAGGCATTTGCATCAACAGCAATGCCTGTTCCGCTCATGGTGGATACATTATTGCTCGAGAATGCAAAAAATCCTATTATGGCTAAAAGGATAACAGCTATTATTGTGATTATTAAATATTTTTTGTTCATGGTGAATTCTATATTGTTTGAATTTTAAATATTTTTTCACATGCTCATTAGAATATTGTTCTGAGGAGGTTATTTTTTAATTTAAAGGTTAAACTGTCAGATATATTCCAAATAATTTAAATATATCTTTTTTCAAATAGTTTATCAAGTGTTTTTCAAGTTTTTGAAAAATATAACATTCATTGATAAAATATGGTTGGTAAGGGATAATTATGGCGAGAAGGCAATTTACGAAAACCTGGTGGGGTGAAAAATGGTTGGATGCCCTTGAAGGTGTTTACTGGACAAACCGCATTGGCCGTGGAAGAAGCTACGCAAATACGGGCAGGGTTTATGATGTTGAAATCCATGAAAACACAGTAACCGCCAAGGTTAAGGGAAATTATAGGAAATATTATGATGTCATGGTGGAATTCAAAAAGTTCACAGACAAGCAGAAAGAAAAAATTTTAAGGATTATCTATAAAAACCCTTCCATATTGTCCGCTTTGCTCAACCATAAGCTTCCAATTGAACTGCATGACATGCTTAAAAAGGCAAAAATCAATGTCTTTCCAACATCCCATCATGACATGTACTCTTCCTGCAATTGCCCGGATTATGCTCTGATTTGTAAGCATATTGCAGGTCTTGTCCATATGATTGCACTTGAAATTGATAAGGATCCTTTTCTCATTTTCAAACTTCAGGGATTTGATTTACTGGAATCTTTAAACTATTCGGCTGAAGACAAAACCATAAACATCACAAGTGTTGATGATCTGTTCATGCATGAGGATGTCGAAGCAAAGCAAAGCGGAGATGTTGATTTTTCTAAAATACCTGAACTGCATGATAAGATTTTCCTTCTTCTGAACGACAATCCTGTGTTTTTCAAAAAGAACTTTAAAGCTATTTTAAACAATATCTATAAGTCCATGGCGCGTTTTGTCAAAAGACATGTTGATGACTATACGAGATATCAGAACGGTACCGGATATGAATTTTTCTATCCTTTGGATTATGAATATGAACGTTTCAGGGGAAATGCTGATGATTATGACGGCTTTCTTGAAAATGTCTTTCTTGAAAGATGGGGAATGCCGAATCAGTGGAACAGCTTTAAAATCAATATTAACGGTAATTATGACATTTCAAAAATCCGCATTGATAAGAAAACGCCGTTTGATGATGACAAATCCTGGGAAGCATTATTCGGTTTTTTTACCGAATTGTCACAAAGTCAGATTGATAAATTCTGCCATGACATACAGTTTTTGAATATGGTGTATAACTTTAGTCTGGAACTGATTAAAAAGCATGCTATAGTGCCGGAACTCTTTGAAACAAAGGATAAATTCCAGATTCGCTGGATTCCAGCAATATTTGATAATTCAATATCTGATTTAATCGATATATTGTCATCTCAATGTCCGGATAATCTGGTCAAGTTCAAAAATCGCAGGATATCTGCAAAAGACCAGATTATAACTTTAATCAGCCTCTTTGTCGAAGGATTTTTCCAGGACTATCTGAAATATGGTGCTCCTACAACAGTTAGAAATCTTTATTCCGACAGCATTGTTGAATTGTTTTTCTTCAATGGGAAGAAATTGGATATTAACACTGCTGAATCTGTCAATCAATGGCTGTCCAAGTTCAGTTTAAGTTCAAGGGATTATGATTTATATCTTGTCGTCGAACAAAACCTCAATTCGTTCAATGTTGATGTGAAAGTTAATGACGAGCTGACTCCAATCAATGAAATGATTGAAAAGGCTGAAGACAATACTTTAAGGTTAAATCTGCTTAAGGACACCTACATCATAAATGAAATTTTTCCGGATTTCAACCGCACAATTGATTTGGGCGAAAATCTGGAGTATAATCTTGATGACTTTACCAACTTCTTCATGAATACTTTGCCGTTATTTGAACTTATGGGCATTAAGATTATTCTTCCGAAATCCCTTCAAAAGATATTCAAGCCTAAGCTCGTGCTGGATATCAAATCCAAAAATGAGGAATCATATATCAGATTTGATGATTTGACCAAGTTTGACTGGAAAGTAGCTATTGGAAATACCACGTGTAGCTTGGATGAGTTTAAAAAGCTTTCCGAAAAGTCAAAAGGGCTGGTTCGTATTGCAAACGAGTTTGTAATGCTTGATGAAAGGCAGGTCAAATCATTGCTAAAACAAATCGATAAGCTTCCGGAAAAGCTGAGCAGGCATGATTTGATGAAGGCACTGCTCAGCGGTGAGATAAATGATGCTGATGTTAATATTGACGGTGATTTGGAAAAGCTGATAAGTGAAATAACGTCATTCGGTCAGGTCAGTGTTTCTGAAAATGTCTGTGCAGATTTAAGGCCATATCAAAAGACAGGCTATTCATGGCTTGTTCAAAACATCTCATCAGGATTCGGGTCAATACTTGCCGATGACATGGGTCTTGGAAAAACCCTGCAGGTGTTAACCGCAATACAGCATCTTAAGGATTCAGGGATGATTGAAAAGCAGAAAGTCCTTGTTATTGCTCCGACAAGCCTTCTTACAAATTGGGCTGAAGAAATCAGCAGGTTCACTCCGGATTTAACATCATTCATATATCATGGATCAAACAGGAAATTTCCCAAAAAAGAGTATGATGTCTATCTGACTTCCTATGGTGTAATCAGAAGGGATGTTGAGAAATTCAAAAGGAGAAAATGGTTCCTGATAGTCGTTGATGAGGCGCAAAATATCAAAAATCCTGATACAAAACAGACAAAAGCCGTAAAGTCAATCAAATCCAAGCATAAAATTGCAATGTCAGGCACTCCAGTTGAAAACAGATTGGCTGAATACTGGAGCATATTCGATTTCATAAACAAGGGATATCTGAAAAGTCTGAAAAACTTCAGGAAAAATTATATCTCCCCAATTGAAAAGGAAAGAAATGCGGATGTACTGGATAACTTCAAAAAGATAACTCAGCCATTTATCTTAAGAAGACTCAAGACAGATAAAAGCATCATATTCGATTTACCGGATAAGATTGTAAATGATGTTTACTGCAATCTGACAGGCCAGCAGATAGCCCTTTATAAGGAAACCCTGGATGCATCAATAGAGGAAATAGAAGCCAGTGATGGTATTAAAAGAAGAGGAATAGTTTTAAAATTAATAAATTCCCTTAAACAGATTTGTAACCATCCGTCACAGTTTACAAAGTCAAAAAGCCATCTTGTCAGCGAATCAGGAAAACTGGAAGTTCTGATGCATACCCTTCAAAATATTTTGGATAATAACGAAAAGGTTTTGATTTTCACCCAGTATGTGCAGATGGGTGAAATAATTCAGGATCGGATTGAGAAAACGTTTAAACAGGAAGTGCTGTTTCTGCACGGGTCACTGTCACGTAAGAAAAGGGATGATATGGTTAAAAAGTTCCAGAACAATCCCCAAAATAAGATATTCATAGTCTCTCTCAAGGCAGGAGGAACAGGGCTGAACTTGACTGCGGCTCAAAATGTGATTCATTATGATTTGTGGTGGAATCCTGCCGTGGAAAATCAGGCAACAGACAGGGCATATCGTATAGGCCAAAGTGAAAATGTAATGGTTTATCGCTTTATCTGCAAGGGAACCTTTGAAGAAAAGATAAATGAAATGATTAATAAAAAACAAGAACTTGCACAGCTCACTGTCGGGGATGGAGAAAAATTCATTACTGAAATGACCAATGAGGAATTAAAAGAAATGTTAACCTTGAGATGATAAGAACCTATTGGGTCATGTGTTTTGGGTTATTGGTTCATTTTTTTGACCTATTGGGTCATGTGTTTTGGATTTATCTTAAAAAAGCGAGAATACCCCGGCTTCTTAAGTCCAGGGAGAATCGGCGGGTTTTAGGGGGTACCTTTATTTTTATTTAGTATTTGTAGTTATTTTTTTCTAAAAATATGTCATTTGTTTTTTGTATTTTTTTTACTCAGTGTACTTTATCTATTTTTTTTGGGGGTTTGGCAGAATAGTGTTCAACTGCTCTCGCATAATCTGTTTATATGCTGATGTATTATATTATATATTATAAAATCTAAAAAAATGTCTTCTATTTTTTTTCTTTTGAAGAAAAAATTAATATTAGGAATGTTTTGGAAATGTAAACAAAAAATAATGGGTTGTGTTTTTTTTATGGATGAGCGGACTGTTGGTGTTGTAGTTAGAATTCTTCCCAATCCTGAGCAGAGGGAAGGGTTTCATCAGAATTTTGGTTGTGTGCGTAAAGCATACAACGAAACATTAGGTAAATACAACGCTTTATATGAAA
>NZ_JAZUMY010000109.1:0-35870 GCF_045603845.1 Methanobrevibacter sp. | reverse complement strand
CCTAAAAAGGCAATAAACAAGCTATCATTACCAATTATTGCCAGTATGTTTTTAATTTTTGCAAACAATATAATTGACAGTATCTGGGTTGCAGGACTGGGTGCAGAGCCACTGGCAGCTCTGGGATACATCACGCCGCTTTTCATGATAATCGTAGGATTCGGAAACGGTATCGGTGCAGGAGGTAATTCACTTATATCACGTTTTATCGGAGCCGAAAACAGAGCTTCAGCAAACAATGCGGCGATACACAATCTGATTTTAAGCGTTATAGTATCAATTTTCATTACAATCATTTTCCTGGTATTTATGAAGCCTTTACTCATCATGATGGGTGCTGAAAGTGTATTAAGCTATGCTATGGATTACGGATTTATCGTATTTGCATGGACGTTCGGTCTTTTAATGCCTCCGATTGTAGGCGGTGCATTCAGGGCCGAAGGAGACATCAAAAGGGCAACGCTACCTATTGCACTTGCCGCTATAATAAACATGATCTTAGATCCGATTTTCATATACACATTGAATATGGGAATTGCAGGAGCAGCATGGGCGACAGCTTTAGGACCATTCATAAGCCTGCTTTTAATGTTTTACTGGATTTTCGTAAAAAAGGACACATATTTGTCATATGATTTGAAAGACTTTACAAATGACCTGACAATGTATAAGGACATTCTTGTGGTCGGTATTCCGGCAAGTCTTGAGCAATTGGTACTGTCCGTTTTAACAATATTCGTTAATTTCATGCTCACAATCGTTTCAGGTCCGGTTGCAGTGGCCGTTTATACTGCAGGATGGAGAATAATTAACATCGGAATGCTTCCGGCAATAGGCGTTGGAACGGCAGCTATTTCAGTTGCAGGAGTGGCATTTGGAGCAAGGAAATATGAAAACCTGAGAGTTGTTGCAAGATATGCCGTAAAGGTCGCATTGATAGCTTCAATTATAGTTTGCATAATCCTCAATGTATTCGCCAATCAGATTTCATTCATATTCTCATATTCCGAAAACAGTGCACAGCTGGAGCCTCTGATAGCAAGCTTCCTTCAGTTAATGTGTCTTTTTATATTATACGTTCCCTTCGGAGCAAGCGCTGGAAATGTATTCCAGGGTGTCGGAAAGGGAACAATCTCATTTATCCTGACCACATTCAGGGAATTTATATTAGTTTTAATATTCGCTTACCTTTTGGGATTCGTCTTCAACATGGGAGAGTTCGGAATATACTGCGGAATGCTTCTGGGCGGAGGAATAGGCTCCCTGATATGTTATGCATGCATTGAACTGTATATTAACAAACTGATAAGGAGCGCTTCAAATGGATGACGATGTTCCAACCGTTCCATTGGTTTCACTACTTTACAGGGAACATGCAAAATTCTTAAATGACAGATTAAAGGATGAAAACTTAAGTTTTGGCCTTTATCCGTTGCTTATTAAAATCTACAAGCATGAAGGGATAATCCAGGAGCAGCTGGCACAATCCTTTCATCTAAATGAAAGTACAGTTACAAGAAACCTTAAAAAGCTTGAGGATAAGGGGTTCATTGAAAGGATTCCTGATAAGAGAACCAAACGGATAGAAATCACTGACAATGGCCGAAAAATCGCACAGAAAGTCATGGACCTCGATGAGTTGTGGGATGATAAAATCAAAGCTATTATTGGCATTGAAGAATATGATAATTTTTTAAATACTCTAAAAAAGATTAATGGGGGATTGTTATGAATCAAACGATTGAAGATTTAAAAACAAGAAGAAGTATACGTAAGTTTAAAGACGAACAGATTAGTGATGAGGATTTAAATACAATTTTGGAGGTCGGTACCTATGCTCCAACAGGCCGTGGTGCCCAAAGTCCAAAAATTGTTGTAATCCAAAATCCTGATACAATCAAGGAACTGTCTGACTGGAACAGAAGCTTTTTCCCGATTGAAGTTCCTGATGATATGGATCCTTTCTATGGCGCCAAAACCCTTCTGATAGTTCTGGCAGATAGTGAAATGCCTACATATGTTGAAGATGGTGCAAGTGTGCTTGCTGTTCTGGTTAATGCTGCCCATGCAGTTGGCGTCGGGTCCTGCTGGATTCACCGTGCAAGAGATGAATTTGCATCCGAAAAAGGTAAGGAACTGCTTAAAAAGTGGGGAATTCCTGAAAGATATGAAGGAATCGGTCATGTTGTTTTAGGATATCCTGATATGGATGCGCCTGAACCGCTTCCAAGAAAAGAGGATTATATTCATTTTGTAGATTAAATTTTAAAAAAAGAAATTAAAGATGAGTCAATAACTCATCTACATTTTTTCAGGAGCAGGTACTCCTAAAATATCTAATGCGTTTTTAATGGTTGTTTTTGCCCTGTCAACCAATATCAGTCTTGTGTCTTCAACGTCAGATCCGATAACTTGCTGGGATTTGTAGAATTTGTTGAATGATCCTGCCAGGTCCTGACAGTATTGGGTTATGTTGTGAACTCTTTTTTTGTTGGCGCAATCTTCAACAACCTGCGGGAACTTGGCAATCAGCCTTACCAAATCCTGTTCTGATTCATTTGGCACCCAGTCATCAGCAATTTCAAGTGATGAAACATCTTTCCCGGATTTGTCCAATAGCTTGCAGGCTCTTGCATGCGCATATTGAATTGAAGCGCAGCCTCTTTCAAAGCTTAATGCTTCATCCCATTTGAAGGTCAAGTGCTTTTCAGGGGACAGTTTTGCAATGAAGAATCTTATAGCACCAATTCCAATCTTTTCAGCCATTGGCTTAACTTCATCGTCACTTAAATCAGGGTTTCTGGATTTGATTTCTTCTGTTGCCCTTAAAATAGCTTCATCCACCAAATCGTCAACGGACACGAATTTGCCTCTTCTTGTAGACATTGATCCTTCAGGCAATGTGATGAATTCATAGAATATCACTTCAGGAGCCTTTTCCCTGAGGATTTCTTCAAAAATCACCTTCATCTGTTTGGAGGATAACTTATGGTCTGAGCCTAGGATATCCAAAACAGTGTCTCCTAAAGTGGCTTTGTATCTGTGATAAGCCAAATCTCTTGTTGAGTAAAGCGATGTGCCGTTTGATCTTCTGAGTACAAATTCCTTTTCGATATTGTAGAAAGTCAGGTCAATATAGTCAACTTCTTCATGTGATACGAATCCTTCCTTTTCAAAGTAGTTTACAAGGTCGTTTACTTCTCCGTTTCTCACGAATGTGCCTTCCCATACAAAGTCATCGTGGTAGATGTTGATTCTGTGAAGGGTGTCCCTGATTCCGGATACGCAGCTTTCAACCACATGCTCAAAGGTTTTGTTAAGCTCTTCGTCTTCACCCTTTTCATATTTCTGGATGAGTTCGCTTACCTTTTCATTTGCATTTTCGTTTTCTTCAACTTCCTTGTTGGCCAAAAAGTATAGCTTACCTATCTTTTCATCGATTTTTTCGCCTTCCTGCTCTTCGATTTTGAGTCCCATTTCAGTTATTCCGTAAACGATGATTGCGATTTGGCGTCCCATGTCATTTACATAATATTGGGTTTCAACTTCACGCCCTGCCAATTTAAGTAATCTTGCAAGGGAATCTCCAAAAATGGAATTACGGACATGTCCAATATGGAGTGGACCGTTTGGATTTGCGGAAGTGTGTTCCAAAACGATTTTTTCATCCGCTTTTTCAAGCTGTCCATAGTTTTCATCTACTCTTTTAAGCAATTCTTTTGAAAATTTTGAGTAGTCAATAAAGAAATTAACGTAAGGGCCGAAGTTTTGAACCTTTTCAAATATTTCCGGCACTTCGATTTTGGAAACCAAATCCTCTGCAACGAGATTTGGTGAAGTTTTCAATTTCTTTGTAAGTGCGAAAGCTATTGTACTTGCAAGGTCTCCCAATTTTGGGTCTGGTGGAAATTCCAAACGGAAATTCCTGTCTATCTCTTCATCATATTGATCTAATGCTTTGTTTAAAGCATCAATAGCTTGTTTTTCAATTTCAAAATACATTAACTCACCTTTATAATAATCATAATCCTCTTAACCATAATGAAAGATTTCCGATGTATGGAATAACGATAGGAGTGTCTCCCCATGTAAGGACTCTTGATTCAATCTGATCTGAAGTCACGTAATACGGATCCGTACGATTGTTATTGTCTCCCTTTATCACATACATCGTCGTTCCGTTTATTTCTACAATATTGATAATTCTGTGAATGACCGGCTGTTCAAACCAGGCAGCATTATAAACTACAATATCTCCAACTTCGACTTCACTAGCATTGAATTCGTGTATTCCGAAAAAATCGGCTTTTTCAATTGCAACAATGTCTCCTCTGTAGAATACAGGCTCCATACTTCCTGAAACGACAACATTCAGGTGTTGGGCAGCTATCAAAACAACTATGAGGATAATAGCATATGATGCAATTTCTTTGTAATCTGTCATTTTAACACCTTAAAATCTATTTTTCTTTTTGAAAGCCACAGCAAGAGCATTTTCAATGGCATCTGAAGTGTCCTGTAAATCTGCCATGCTGTGTGCGCTTGAAATAAAGTTACATTCAAATTGGCTAGGCGGTATAAAGACGCCTTCCTTTAAAAGAGCTCTAAAGTATCTTAAAAACCTTTCGGTATCGGACTTTTGAGCATCTGCATAATTGTAAACTTCCGCAGGATTCAGGTATATCTGAAACATTGATGCAAGTCCGACGCATTGGATATTGTACTGCTCATCATCGATTATTGATTCAATGTTTCCTCTCAGGAAATTGCCTTTTCTTTCCAAATCCTTATAGAACTTATCGTCCAGCTGTGATAATGTGGACAATCCTGCCTGGACAGAAATTGGGTTACCGCTGAATGTGCCTGCCTGATAAACAGGTCCTTGAGGAGCAATCAGTTCCATAATCTCTTTTTTACCGCAGAAAGCACCCATTGGAAGTCCTCCACCAACAATCTTACCTAATGTTGTCAGATCCGGAGTGACACCATAATACTGCTGAGCTCCTCCTCTTGAAGCTCTAAAACCTGTAATGACTTCATCAAATATTAATACAATGTCATTTTCTTCAGTGATTTTGCGTACAAACTCTAAAAATCCCGGTTTCGGTTCAATGCAACCGACATTACCCATAACAACTTCCATTATCAGACATGCAATGTTTTCGCCTTCATTTTCTATTAACTCGGTTAATGCTTCCTCATCATTGAATGGAACGGACAATGTATTTTTTGTGGTGTCGGTTGGAATACCGGCTGAGTCCGGAAGGCAAGCCGCACCTGATCCTCCTTTGACCAGGACATAGTCGTGGGCTCCGTGATATGCGCCTTCAAACTTGATGATTTTGTCACGTCCGGTAAAGCCACGGGCCAATCTTATTGCACTCATAGTAGCTTCGGTTCCGCTGTTACAGAATCTTACCATTTCTGCTGAAGGGATTCTGTCAACAACTTCTTTTGCAAGTCTGATTTCATTTTCAGTTGGAGCACCATATGCTGAACCGATGGTCATCTGGTTTGATACCTCACGCACAACCTTAGGATCGGCATGTCCGAGTATAAGCGGACCGTATGCAAGACAGTGGTCAATATAGGTATTCTCTTCACTATCGGTTATCTTACAGCCTCCAGCACTTTTAACGAAAAACGGATAGGGCTTAAACGCACGCACCGGGGAGTTGACTCCCCCAGGGAAGTACTTTTTGGATTCATTAAATAATTCTTCAGTCATTTTATCACTTATAAATGTTGGATTAATGAGTTTACACAAGCAACTGCTATAGGTGTTCCGCCTTTTGGACCTTCAGTAATGACATTAGGGATATTTGAATTTCTTAAGGCCTCTTTAGAATCGGCAGCTCCAACAAAACCGACAGGAACTCCCACTATTGCCTTAAGGTTAATTTCACCCTTATCGTATAGATTCATAGCTTCAAAAACAGCTGTCGGAGCATTTCCGGAAACAACTATTCCTTCAAAATCGTTTTGGCTTGCATATCTGATTGCAGCCGCCGCTCTTGTAATCTGGTGCTCTTTAGCTATTTTTTTGACTTCCTCATTTTTGATATAACATTCAACTTCACCTTCATAGCGTGTTATTCCATATTTAACCATATTGATGTCGGTAAGTATGGTTTCATTGTTTCTCAATGACTTCATTGCCTCTTCAACAAAATCATCGCTGATATGGACAAGCTTGGCATATTCAGGGTCAGCTGTTGAGTGAACTATACGCTCTACAATGTCTTTTTCAGCAGGTTTCAAATCTTTAATTTCATCACCTATAAGGCCACGGATAATCTCCCTACTTCTATTGGCAATATCAAGGCCCTGTTTAGTTGATGCACCCATAAACATTTGGTCTGTCATATTATATGTATATGTAAAAAAACAGTTAAAATATTTTAGTATTTGACATATCAATTGAAAAATTTCAAAGTGATTATAATATTACAATAAGCCAGTAAAATTGTTATTTATTGAAACTGACTATTTTAAATACTTTATTCACCAATTAACTAGTATGTTAACTATTAGAAAAAATTTAAAAACATATTTGATGTCATATATTAATGCTTTTAAAATCGATGACAGAGGAGCATTTGTGCTGCCGTTTGAACTGAAGCTCAAAGACCAGGAATTTTTGAAGTATTGCCGTCTGGATGTGGACTGGGATATACCTTCTGTATCTGGTGAGGATTTGCCGGATGAATTCAGTCAAAAAGCCCTTAAACTAGTTGACTTGTTTAGAAGAAAGACAGCACATCTTCCCTATGAATGCATGCTATTCTTTGACTATAAGACTGGAGAAATCATATACTGTTTTGTTGAGGATGATTTCGACGTGTTTATATATGATGAGATATATGAAAGCCATTTTGAAGGCAAAAATGTGGCCAGCATCCATAATCATCCCAAAGGGTTTTTGT
This sequence comes from Methanobrevibacter sp., assembly GCF_045603845.1. Classification (GTDB taxonomy): domain Archaea; phylum Methanobacteriota; class Methanobacteria; order Methanobacteriales; family Methanobacteriaceae; genus Methanocatella. The sequence goes on along the minus strand of NZ_JAZUMY010000109.1, from coordinate 28,944 downwards.
CAGCTCCCTCAGGTGAAAATTTTCAGATATTGGAAATTGAAAATGAAGATTATGAGTTAATCTGTGGTCATGATGAATTTTGGATTTTGGAAGCAAAAGGAGTTTTTGATAAAGAGGTTGTTGAGGAAATTCGCAGTGAAGCAACAAATTTATATCTTAATTCTTTGAATTTTAAAGGTGATATTGATGATGTGTATAGTGAATTTCTGATAAAATTTATTAGTGATGAAATAAAAGATAATATTAAATTAACTAAATTGAGGTATCATTAACATGTCACCTGAGAAGCCTACTATTATTTTTAGGGATGGTTGGGATCCTATTGATTCTGCAAATCCTACTGAAGAAGAACATCGCGAAGCTGTAAAAAATATAGAATCTATTTATAGAAAAATTGGTATTATTCTTCATTTAGAGAAGTTAACTCATGTTGATTTGTATTGATGAGTTATTTTAAGGAGGTATCATTAACATGTCACCTGAGAAAGCTACTGTTATTTTTAGGGATGGTTGGGATTCTATTGGTTCCGTGAATTCTACTGAAGAAGAGAAATTAGAAGCTAAAAAGGCTATCGAAGATTTCTATGAAGAATTAGGAATAAATTTGAAACTTCAAAAATCAACTTTCATTGATATTTAATTTTTAAATTCCTATAATTTCTAATCCTTAAACCTTTTTAAAATCAGAGTCAAAAGTAGCTATTTTTGATGTATCAAATAAATATTATTAGAATTCTCCACGTCCGGATCTTTTTTTCAAATCAACACTATCAGTTTTCTCATTTACATATATTGAAAATTTTTCTAATTCTTTCAACGATTTTTGTTTATTTACTTTTACTGCCATAATTCACCTTCAATTTTTCAGTTAAGTGTATCTTCAACATCATATTTAGTTCTTTTAGAATTTTATGGAATTACAGTTTGAAATCCTTTATAAACTATTGAACTAAATGTTTTTGCTTTATTATTTTCCAAAATAATTCTCTCCTAACCTAATTTTTAATATTTGAAATATAATTTTAGATTTTTTAGATATCTGATTTTTTACTTGCAGATTTTCCGGCTAAAAAACCGGTTGAAAAAGCTATTTTTAAGTTATATCCTCCGGTAGGTCCATCCAAGTCTAGAACTTCACCGGCAAAATAAAGGTTTGGAGTTATTTTTGACTCCATTGTTTTCGGATTGATGTTTTTCAACTCAACGCCACCGACTGTAACCTTGGCCAAATCTTTGTTGAAGTCAACTATTTCAAATGTAAATCTTTTAAGATTTTCAATTAATCTGTTTTTACTTTTCTTATTTATCCTGCTCAATTGGGTATCAGAAGCCAAATCAATCCTATTCATGAAATATTCGATGAAATTTTTTGTAAGATACTCTTTAAGGTAGTTTTTGATTTGAGTTTTCCCCTTCGATGAGAAATCATCATCTAATTTTAATTTTAAACCCTCACGATTTATTGCAGGTACTAAATCAACAGCTATTTCACAATTTATATCACAGTCTCCATCCAAAATATCATAATCCAGATTCTTTGAAATTTCACTGCTTAAATCTATTATTCCGGGACCGGTCAGGCCAGCATGACTAATCAGAACATTCCCTTTAACTTTTGATTTTTTATAGGTACATTCAACATCTTCAAGGGTAATTCCGGCTATTTCACTTAAATCCTCCTTTGTAATTAACGGTGAGAGACCATATTTTATTTTGGTTAAGGGTTCATTAATTAATGAGTAGTTTTCAAGACCACATCCGGTTTGGGGATATGTCACTCCTCCGGTAGCTATTATAACCTTTTCAGCCTTAATGTCATCATTTATAACAAAATCATTAGTTATTTTTCTAACTTCATAATTTAATCGAACTTCAACATTGTCCATATGCTTTTTCAAGCCGTTTAAAACGTCAGCTGACTTTTCACTTTCAGGAAATACTCTGTTGTTGTCCTCTTCAATAAAGTCAAAATCAAAGAGATTAAACAGGTCTTCATTGGTGAAGGTGTAAAATGAGTGTTTTAAGAAATTCTTTTCATCAAAAAAAGTTAATAGCTTTTTAAGTGGTTTGTTGTTGGTAATATTGCATCTTCCTCCACCGGTCAAAAGCAATTTCACGCCAAGTGAGGAGTTTTTCTCAAGCAATACTACATTCAGGTCCGCCGGACAGGCAATTGCAGCCATCATTCCAGCAGGACCACCACCTATAATAGCTATATCATATTCCATTTTAATCTTATGGAGTTAATCTGTGTCTGTCTCTTGGGAATAGCACACATTCACGGATGTTTTCAGATCCGGTAAGCACCATAGTTAATCTGTCAGCACCTACACCCCATCCTGCATGCGGAGGCATTCCGTATTCGAATGCTTTAAGGTAGCTTCCAAATCCGTCAGGATTCAAGTCTCTTTCTTCTATTTGTTTCACAAGCAGGTCGTATTGGTGTACACGGGTAGCTCCGGAAGATAACTCCAGGTTATTGTACATTAAGTCGAATGCGTGAGCGTATTTTTCATCGTCTTCAAATGGCATTACATAGAACGGTTTGATTGCTGAAGGCCATTTGGTTAAGAAGTAGAATCCTCCCATTGTGTCGCCCAATGCCTTTTCAGCGTCACGGGATAAGTCTTCTCCCCATTCCATTTCAACGCCTTTTGCATTGATGATGTCTACTGCTTCATCGTAGGTTACATGTGGGAAATCACCGTCAGCTTCAGGCAATTCATGACCTAAAATTTCTAACTCTTCTGAACAGTTTTCATTAATGTCTGCGATAACATTGACGAGCATATCGTTTAAGACTTTCATCATGTCTTCATCATCCATAAATGAAGCTTCTGCATCAATGGAAACGGCTTCATTCAAGTGTCTTAAGGTGTCATGCTCTTCTGCTCTGAAAATCTGGCCGATTTCAAATACTTTGTCCATTCCACTGCCCATCATCATCTGTTTGTATAATTGTGGGGATTGACCGAGGAATGCTTCTTTTTCAAAGTAGGTAATAGGGAACAACTCAGTTCCACCTTCAGTAGCTGATGCTACGAGTTTAGGAGTATTGATTTCATAAAATCCATTTTCATAAAAGTAATCTCTTACAGTATGGAACATTTGTCCTTTAATTTTGAATATTGCAGATACATTTTCTTTTCTTAAGTCCAAGAATCTTGAATTGAGTCTGGTATCGATTTCAGCTTTTACCTTTTCGGTTGGATCCATTGGTAAAGGTTGATTTGATAAGTTTAACGTTTTAATTTCTTTAGGAATGATTTCAACACCGTTAGGTGCTTTTCCTGCTTCCTGAACAGTACCTTTAACTGCTACAACAGATTCTTTTCTGAAAGCTCTTAAGTCTTCTAATATTTCAGCATCCACTTTTTTGGAAGGTGCTGTTATTTGTATTCTGCCTGTTACGTCACGGATGATTACAAAGATGATTCCACCTAAATCACGGATTTCATGAACCCATCCCATGATTGTAACGTCTTCTCCAGCTATTTCCGGAGTTGTATCTTTAGCGTAATTAGTTCTTCTCCAATCATTTAATAAACCTTGCAATTAATTCACCTCAGGTTATAAAAATAAATTTTCATTATGCATTTAATTTTATATTTAATCTTTAATAAAAGTATGTTAAAATCATTTAAATCCTAATGGAAATAACATTAATTTATCAAAAAATGGTTAATTAATTTGATAGATAATTGCCCGGATGCATTATCTGTCTCAACTGCAGTAATATTTATGGCTATAAAGAATATTTGGCTTAAATAAAAAAATAGAGAAATATTTAAAATATGTCATCAACATTGACGTATTTCAATACAATATTTCTTAAAAATCTATTGGCAATAACAGATATTATCAGGCCTAAAATCATAAATATGACTATTTCATATCCGGAAAACAGTTCATAGCTGAATCTGAAACCAGTTGACATTTCAACAGCAGTGTTGGCAAAAAATCCGAATAGAAGGCCTATTATTATTCCTGAAAGGCCTGAATTGAGAATATCCTTGAAAAATGATGCGAAAAATCCAACGCCTAGGAATATTGCTATTATTAAAAATATCGGGTATGTCACTGATTGAAATCCGATCAATCCGGCTACAAATGAAAGAAGTATTCCAAGTACAAATGTAACTGCAAATCCTAATATTGACACTAAAATTAATCTTTTAAAGTTAATGCTCCGGATAATTCCGTTAAATGAATATTCATCAACTTCAATCATCTTTCCACAATTGGAACAGAATATTGCTCCATCCTCATCCAGTTTCTCATTACAGTGCGGACAATATTTTTCTTCTTTTTTTGAGTCTTTGGAATCTGTTTTTTCTTTCTTATCTTTGGACTCTTTTTTATCAGAGGTTTTTTCATCTTTTTCTTTTTTAGAGTCCTTATCCTCTGTTTTTTTATCTTCTTCCTTTTTATCTTCTTTTGCAGGGGTCTCTTTTTCATCTTGCTCTATTTTTTTACCGCATTCAGAACAGAAAAGAGAACCTGCTTCTACTTTAGATTGACAGTGAGGACATGTTATTTCTGATTCTAATTTTTCACCGCAATTCGGACAAAAATTAGTGTCAGCTTCCTCTCCACAATTTGGACATTTAACCATTTTTTCAACACCTATTTTCATTACGATACGAACAAACAAATTTTATATAATACTAATCTATAAATATTTATGTGTATAAATTATATATAATTTAGGTGATTTTTCTTATGAAACTTAATTCTCACATTATTTTTCTTATTGTAATCGTTGGGATTATTACAGCAGGTGTTGTTGGCGCAACACTTCTAAACAACGGTTCCATGAAACAGGTAGACTTTGATGGTATAAAAGTGGATGTACCATCAGATGCGGATTTTGTAAAAACGAATGATGGTTATGCTGACGCCAAGTATGGTATTACCATCCATCCATTCAAAAATAATGCTTCAGCAACTAATTACCTGAAAAGCGTAACAGGTGCTTCTGTAATAGCTTTAAAAAATCAGCCTCCACAATCAGTCGCATTTGTTCAGGGTGATGACACAAATGTTTTAGTCACAAACGGTGCGGAAGCTATTGCAATTGGGGCAAAAGACCAGTCTTTAGTATCCGACATGTCAAATAGTGTTGTTTTCTCAAACCATCAAAAGAGTGTTAAGCCAAAAGTTAGCATTCCAGGAATTGTGGCACCTCCACATCTGGAAATGGACAATGACTTCTATCTAATCAAAGATTTAATGATTCAGGTAAACACCGCTGAATTTAATTTGGCAATATTTGAGGCAAATATCACTCCAGTTATAAATGAATATAATTTAGCTGTCGACCAGGGCACTATAGATGAGTACACTGCAGATGAATTTGTACAGGATACCGCTTCAGAAGGTGCAGTTGCCAATAATGAAAACACTTCACTTTTAGATAATCAGGAAGTTTCAAGTATAGTAAGTTCAATCGGTTCAGATGATTCCAGTGCAGGTTCTGCTGCCGGAGGAGATGTTGAACAATCTAATGATGCTTCTATTCCTTCCATTTCATCTGATTCTGTATCAAGTCCTTCTGGTGATGGAGGTATTATCGCATCCGGTGATGATTCCTCAACAGCTAGTCAAGACAAGCTGACTCCCGATGAAATCAAGGAACTTGTTCAACAGGCATTGCCTACAGGATATACTATTACTAAAGTAAAGGATGAAGGAGATTATTACTTAATTTCCATAAAAGACACTACAGGGCATGTTGAAAAATTGAAATTTGATGCATACACTGCTCAAGAAATTAAAGACCCGGAAATTTAGTGTTTTCTTAAAAATATTTTAAATAAGAAAAATAGAGTAATTAATTAGAAAAAAATTATTTAGAGGTATTCTATGTATTGTCCTAAATGCGGGGAAGAAATCAAAGACGGTTCAAAATTCTGTAAACATTGCGGCAGTCCAATCAAACAGAGAAACGCTGCAAATGAAACTTCCAGCAATGTCAATGTTTCATCAGGTGATGATGATAAAACTAAAAAAATCATTATTGGTGTTTTAATAGTGGCCATTGTTGTTTTAGCTATTGTTTTCGTTGGTTTAGGCACTGGAATGTTTAATGGGGATGCATCTGACGCTCAAGCTCAGCAAGCTACTGACGGCGGTCAGGTTCAGCAGTCCACTCAAAGCTCACAGCCTGTTTCCTTAAGCAGTTTTCCTGTTAGTCAGGCTCCAGCGTTAGCTCAGGCCATTAAGAGTTCTGGGGGTAATTTCCCGGTACAGTTCCAGTCACTTTCACTGTCAAAAGCACAATGTCTGTATATTCTTTCAAAATCAATTGCCTTAATTGGCAACGGTGATCCTGATGCTTCAATATCTGTGGGAGATCCTTCATATGCTGCTCATCCTAGCGGAAGAGATAATTCACAGACCATTGCACGTGAAAACTATGTTGATATGAGCAATAGGTTCTCATCATGGATTGAAAGAAATTCAGCTGTTCCAAATTATGTTGGTATATACACAGGCGGTGTAGCTGACATTTCACCATCAAGAATGTTGGATATATGTGTTAGCATTTTGATAGATTATGGAAACACCCATAATTTACCGGCATCAATAAACGTTTAAGTGATTCTATATCACTTATTTTCTATTTTTTATCAATTCCTATATCTTAAAAAATAATATGGGATGGTTAGTTAAGTTTTAATCGAATTTTTCTTTATCGAGTGTTTTAACCACACGTGCGGGTGAACCTACAACAACAGCGTAATCGGGCACGTCCTTTGTCACTATTGCTCCGGCACCGACTATTGCATATTTTCCAACCGTAACTCCAGGCAATATGCTTGCCCCAGCACCAATCCATGCTCCTTTTTTGATTAGAATAGGTTTGCAGATTAATACCTGTCTGTCATATTCGTCATGATTGTTTGAGAGAAGCTGAACGTTTGCTGCAAGCATAACTTCGTCTTCTATTGTTATTCCGCCTCTTGCCATCAAAAGGCTGTTTGAATTGATGAAAACATTGTCACCAATTTTGATGTGGTCAAATGCGGCTCCAGCTATTGGGGCCATGATTGAGCTGTTTTCACCCAGATTATCACCTAATAACTCTTTTAAAAGGGCATTGTATTCATCACTGTTCGGCAATGTGTGATTTAGCTTAAATACGATTTCAGCCATTTTGCCAGCTTCAATCAGTTCTTCCTGTGTCATTTCACGCATATCCACTAATTCTTCCATATAATCACCTTTAAATCATTATTTTTCCAGTCTTCTTTTGAATGAATCTGAATGAGCGAAAAATCCTTCATATTCAGCAATAGGCACTGAAGTTTTGGAAAGCTCAGCCAAACCCTCTTTTGTTAATCTTTGAACTGTAGGCTTTTTGATGAACGCTTCGGTTGAAAGGCCGGAATACATTTTTGCACCACCGCCTGTCGGCAATACATGATTTGTTCCGGATCCATAGTCTCCTGCCGCCACTGGAGAATATTTTCCTAAAAAGATTGATCCTGCATTCTTGATTTGTGATAATGTTTCATCATCGTCTTTTGTGGATATGATTAAATGTTCAGGAGCATATTCATTTGTAACATGAACAGCTTCATCGAATGTAGTAGTGATAATAATTTTTCCACTTTTTGACAATGACTCTTCAATGATTTCGCGTCTTGGAGCAATTTCAGTTAATTTCAAAACATATTCATTGACTTCATTAGCCAAATCCTCATCATCTGTCACTAAAAAGCAGGATGCGTTAGGGTCGTGTTCTGCCTGAGCCAAGATGTCAGTTGCTAAAAATTCAGCTTCTGCACTTTCATCTGCCAGAATCAATACTTCTGAAGGGCCTGCCGGAAACTCAATGTCCACCTGGCCGTAGACCAGTTTTTTAGCTGCCGTCACGAAAATATTTCCGGGACCGACAATCTTTTCGACTTTAGGGATGGATTCAGTTCCATAGGCTAAGGCTCCTATTGCTTGTGCTCCGCCGACCTTGTAGATTTCATCAGCACCTGCAATGTCTGCTGCAACAAGTATCGCATCCAAAATTTTTCCATCCTTTTGTGGTGGTGTTACACAGACTACCTTTTCGACGCCAGCAATTTTAGCCGGAATAACGGTCATCAGTATTGAAGACGGATATGCTGCTCTTCCACCTGGAATATAACATCCTGCAGAGTTAATTGGCCTAATAATCTGGCCTGCTACAATTCCAGGGTTAACTTCAATTTCCCAATCATTAGGGATTTGTTTTTTATGAAACTTTTCAATGTTTTGTGCGGCCTGTTTTAAAGCAGTCAATAAGGAATCCTCTAAAGTATCATAAGCTTCCCTGATTTCTTCTGGGGAAACTTTCAGGTCTTCAACCAGAACACCATCAAATTTTTCAGTATAGGATTTAACGGCTTCATCACCGTTATTTTTAACGTTATCCAATATCTCAGACACGGTATCTAAAACGTTATTGACGTCCTGTTCTGACCTTTTGATTATTTCGGACAGGTCTATTTCTTCATATTTTAATATATCCATCATTAACACTACCTTAGAATAGCTCCACTGTCTGCAGACTGGACCAATTTCTGATAAATGCTTAACCAGCCGTCAACATTGCTTTCAGGATGTTTGACGGATTTTAATCTTTCAGCTATTTCCTCATCACTCAGTTCTACATTAATGGATCTGTTTTTAATGTCAATTTCAATTATGTCACCGTTTTGAACGGCTGCAATCGGGCCTGATGCCATCGCTTCCGGTGATACGTGTCCTATGCATGGTCCACGGGTTCCTCCTGAGAATCTTCCGTCTGTAATGAGTCCGACATCTTTTATTCCCATTCCTGCTAGGGCAGATGTAGCATTCAGCATTTCTCTCATTCCAGGACCTCCTTTTGGACCTTCATAGATAATAACGACAATGTCCCTTTCTTCAATTTTATGGTTGAAAATTGCTTCTGTCACTTCCTCTTCGGAGTGGTATACTTTTGCGGGACCTTTAAGATGCATGAGATCTTCTGCAACAGCTCCTTTTTTAACAACACTTCCGTTTGGAGCAATGTTACCTTTAAGAATTGCAATTCCACCATCTTCGTGGTATGGATTATCTAATGTATGGATAACATCCGTATTCTTATTCTCAACATCTTTCAAATTCTCTTCGATGCTTTTTCCGGTAACAGTAATCGGTGAAGTATTGATTTTATCATCCAGTGTTTTTAAAACAGCAGGAATTCCACCGGCCAAATGTAAATCCATCATTGTATCTTCACCAGCAGGTGAAATTAATGTAATATGTGGAACTTCACGGCTGATTTTGTCAAAGAGTTCCAAATCAACATCAACACCGTCAACTTCACTTGCAATAGCAGGTATGTGGAGTGCAGTGTTTGATGAACCACCAAGAGCCATATCTATTGCAATTGCATTGTTGAATGCTTCCTGTGTTAATATATCTGATGGCTTGATGTCATTTTCAACCAATTCAAGAATCTGTTTTCCGGATTCATATGCCATCTGATTGTTTTCTTCTGTATTTGCATGGGTTGTAGCGCATAACGGAAGGGACAGACCCAATGTTTCAGTAATGCATGCCATAGTGTTTGCAGTAAAGAGTCCTGAACAGCTTCCTGCACCAGGACATGCGCATTTTTCCATTTCATAGACTTCCTCTTCAGAAATTTTGCCCGCAGAATGTTCACCGACAGCCTCAAAAACAGTAATAAGGTCGGCGTTTTTACCTTTAAATTTTCCTGCAGCCATAGGTCCGCCTGTAACGACAATGCTTGGCACGTCGACACGGCATGCTCCCATAATCATTCCCGGAACGACCTTATCACAGCTTGGAATCAATACAAGTCCGTCAAATGCATGTCCCTTTGTCATGCTCTCAACGGTAGCAGCTATAATTTCTCTTGAAGGAAGGGAATACTTCATTCCTTCGTGGTTCATACTGATTCCGTCACAGATTGCCATCGTGTCAAATTCGAATGGAATACCTCCGGCAGCTATGATTCCGTCTTTTACGAACTCAACCAGGTCCCTAAGGTGGATATGGCCAGGAACGATATCTGTAAAACTGTTGGCTATACCGATGAACGGCTTTTTAAAGTCGTCATCATCAAGTCCGCAGGCCCCTAAAAGAGACCTGTGCGGAGCTCTCTGAATCCCCTTTTTAATATTATCACTTTTCATTTAATCACCTACTAGGTTATAAATATGTTTTTTAAATGCTTTAAATGTTTATATGATTTAAAAATTAAAGTAAATAATATAGAAATATTTGGTGTTTTGATGACTCAAGATAATTTTGATGATTATGAGGAATTAATGGATTTAAAACTTGAAATCGATGCTAAAATTAATGATATAAAAAGCAAGGCTGATGATGAAACCCTACAAAAAATGGCAAGACTTCACTCTCATCTAAAAGATAAAAACAAGTTAAACTTTGATGGTGATGTTGAGGATAAAATCGAGAAACTTAATAAGATTAATAAGGGGTTATCTGCATATCAGCGTTTCTTAAATGCTTTTGAAAGGGATGTAGACATCGATCCGGGAAGACTGCTGGGTCTTACGGACGGCATTTTTGGAATGGTCATGACATTGCTTATCTTCGGTATGGCTCTTCCTGAAATACAGCTATTAACGGAAGGGGATTTTTTAGCTTTTATCCATTCATTGATTCCAACAGTTGGCGTTACTCTTGTCAGTTTTATCCTGCTCGCATGTTTCTGGATTTATCATCATGAATTCATTAAAGTCAAAACCCTCAATATGCCATATCTGTGGCTGAATATTTTCTTTCTGGCAGGGATATCATTTATTCCTTTCACAACATCAGTAATCGGTGTATATTCAAAGTTTTTCCTGGCCGAAGTCATTTTCGGATTGAATATTTTCCTGACGCTCGTATTTTTCATGCTGATGTTCTGGTATGCAAACCGCAGGAATTTTCTTGAAAGAAAACTTTCCCAGAGTGAAAAAGAATACACATATCACACATTTTTCATAATAATGGGATTAACAATAATTGTAAATCTCCTGGATTTCCATGTTTCAAGCAATTTCATTTACCTGTTCTTTTTAGTTCCGGTAATCTCCACAATAAGGGATATTAGATTTAAAATGAAAACATAACATTTAATATATATTAATAATAAATATTTTATTTTCTTAGAGGGGATTTTAATGGATAGTTTATTATCTATTTGTGATATTAAAGAGGATGTTTCATACATCATTGATTTAGCAAGTAAAATAAAAGCAGGCGAAACAGAAGAAAGACCGTTGGAAGGCAAGACTTTAGCAATGATTTTTCAAAAGTCATCCACCAGGACCAGAGTGTCCTTTGATGTTGGAATGTATCAGTTAGGTGGAAGGGCAATATTCTTATCATCCAATGATTTGCAGATGGGCAGAGGCGAGCCTATTTCAGATACTGCGAGTGTATTGAGCCGTTTCGTTGATGGAATAATGATTAGAGCCATTGAACATGATGATGTAATCGAGCTTGCAAAATATTCAGATGTCCCTGTCATCAGCGGTCTGACTAATTTAGAGCATCCTTGCCAAGCCTTAGCCGATGTATTGACAATTAAAGAACACTTCGGCACTTTTGAAGATAAAAAAATATGCTTTGTCGGTGACGGAAACAATGTATGTAATTCCCTTTTATTGATTGCTCCTCTTTTAGGAATGGATATGTCCGTTGCCTGTCCTGAAGGCTATGAACCAAATGAAGAAATTTTAAAAATAGCCAATGAATATGCAAAGGAAAATGGTACTGAAATAACTGTTTCTTCTGATATCAATGTCGCCCTTGACAATGTTGATGTTGTTTATACAGATGTTTGGGTAAGTATGGGTGATGAAGCTGAAAAAGCACAAAGGGAAAAAGACTTTACGCCTTACCAGGTCAATCAGGATTTGATGGATTTGGCAAACGATGGTGCCATATTCATGCATTGCCTTCCTGCAATCAGAGGTCAGGAAGTTTCAGCTGAAGTCATTGACGGACCGCAGTCAGTAATCTATGATGAGGCTGAAAACAGGCTTCATGCACAAAAAGCTGTTCTTTACTATTACTTAAAGGATTAGTGGCCTGCAATTGCAAATATTATAAATAGGAAAAACATGCAGATGCAGCAGCCCCAGCACCATTTATCGTCATCGTCCTTTTTCTTATTGTTAGTGTTTGTGCTGGATGAGCTTGTATGAACTGTATTTGTTCTTATTGGGCCTTCGTCAGTTTCAACCGTAACCTTTTTAGCGGTTGTCTGTTTTTTGGGTTCTTCATGAACTAAGTTAATACCGCATTTTCTACAGAATCTGCTTCCGTCAGGATTATCTTCACCGCATTCCGGACAATAAATCATAAATAAACACCTATTATATTATAAAAAATTCTCACAGCTATTTTCATAAAGATTATTAAACCGATTCCACCAACGAATCCTGTTGTGAATCTTAAATTGTTATTACTTTCTCTTAATTTCAACATTTGCGTAAAGCCATCAATTGCAGTCGGTATCATTAATATTATGGATATTATGAACAGATTTAAGGTATAATCAATCGGATAGAATAAATTATAGATTAAAAACACTGCTAAACCTGTATAAAAGCCTGTACATCTGGCACACACTGGAAACTGGTGATTTTTGTAGAAGAAGCTTCTCTCAGGCATCCTATGACATAAAATTTTTGAGTATTTCATAATAATCCACGTTAATTAAATGTGTTTAAATTATTTTAATTTTTAAATATATTAAGTTTTCTTATATAGTAATTAAGAGGTGATATTATCAGCAACGAAAATCATTTGCCTGTATATGGAGTCGGACCATATCTTATTGGAGCAATGCTTATTGTTTCATTTGCGGCAATAACCTTATCTTTCAATAATTTAATTCCTGTATATTCATTTGAGTCTTTAAATTGGCTTTTAGTAATCTTGGCTGTTGTGCTTGTAATTGATGGCATATTCTTGTGGCTTGCCGCTTTGAGAATATCGAAAATAGATCAAAGAATCAAAAACGGTCAATTGGTAACAGATGGAGTCTATGCCCTGGTACGCCATCCGATATATTCAGCATGGCTACAGATATGCACAGCATTAGTTCTGTTTTCCCAAAATCTGGTCCTGTTGGTTTTACCTGTTATTTTCTGGATATTTTTAACAATTTCAATGATTAAAACTGAAGAAAAATGGCTACTTGAGAAATTCGGAAATGATTATGTTATGTACTGTCAGACAACCAACAGATTCATTCCGTTTTTGAAGTTATAATTGATTTTCATCTAATTATAACTCAACTATTTTTTACCTTTTCATTATAATATTGTTCTAAGCCGGTTATATTGTCTGTAAGGAAACAAAACAATTTATATACTATAAATAACTAATAATAATCATCGAATTGAATTTACTAGTATTTTTAGTTCTTAAACTGGTGATTAAAATGATATTAAAACCAATTGATAATTCGATTAGAAACAAATATGATTCAATATTCAAGATTGCAACACATGCATTTGTAAATGCATTAATTCCACTAATTGAACTGCCAGAAGATGATTATGAAATTCGCTCATGCGAAATATTCTCTCCGGGCGGAGATGTTAAATCTATGGATATATTGTTGGAAGGTAGAAATGGCTATGTAAATATAGAATTTCACAAACAACCTTTGATAAAGAGGGATTTGGACCGTGATTTTGGATATGTGTCTAATTATTATCTGAAGGATGGCAAAACCATTGATCAAAAAATAGTGGTTGTTGATATGGATAGAGAATCTATAGAAAAGATTCAGATAACTCCGCATAATTCCTTTAAGGGAAACTATTATTATATCCCTAACATTGATGGAGGTGAAGTATTAAGTAGTATTAAAGATAAAATAAAAACTAACCAAAAGATAACTGAATATGAGAAATATGTTTTTTCTATTCTTCCATTAACAAATCACGATTATAATAATGAAGAAAAACTAGTTGAAGAGTTATGCTACCTTACTCAAAAGCTAAATATTTCTGAAAGAGACAAAGATTCAATTTGCCTTTGTCATATGATTCTACTTGAGCTATTTGTTAATGATAAATATTTATATAAAAAATTTTTAGGAGTGATAACAATGACATCATCATTTTTAGAAGACTATGAAAATGAATTGAAGAAAAATGCTGAGGATAAAGCTAATGCTAAGATTGAGATATTTAAAAAGGAGTCTGAGGATAAAGTTAAGGCTATTAAGAAAGAGTCTGAGGATAAAGCTAATGCTAAGATTGAGATATTTAAAAAGGAGTCTGAGGATAAAGTTAAGGCTATTAAGGAAAATAGTGAGCAGTTTTTTTCTGAGATTAATGATAATGCTGAGAAGCTTGGTTTGTCTGATTCACAGAAAAAAATGTTATTTTCAACTACTATTAAATTATAGTCTTAAATAACTTTTTTTTAAATTTTGAGGTGATTTTGTGCCATTATCCTTCATAGAACAATATGAAAATGAATTAAGGAAAAATGCTGAGGATAAAGCTAATGCTAAGATTGAGATATTTAAAAAGGAGTCTGAGGATAAAGTTAAGGCTATTAAGAAAGAGTCTGAGGATAAAGTTAAGGCTATTAAGGAAAATAGTGAGCAGTTTTTTTCTGAGATTTATGCAAATGCAGATAATCTTGGATTGTCTGATTTTCAAAAAGAAATTTTGTTTTCAACTTCAGTTAAATTTTAATTTTTTCTATTTTTTTTCAAATCTCAAAGCAAGATAATTATATATATTTTACTTAACAAAAATTATTCCATAATAAAAGATTTTAATAAAGGTTTTAGAAATGAGAGGCGGAGAAGCAATAATTGAATCCCTTAAAAAAATGGGAGTAGAAACAATATTTGGTTATCCTGGAGGACAAACCATACCTTTCTATGATATGTTATACGATGCAGACATCAACCATATCCTAGTCAGGCACGAACAGGCTGCGGCCCATGCGGCTGACGGATTTGCAAGGGCTTCAGGTAAAGTGGGTGTGTGTTTAGCTACTTCAGGACCGGGTGCAACAAACTTAGTAACTGGGATTGCTACTTCTTTTATGGATTCTTCTCCTATTGTAGCTATTACTGGACAAGTTCCAACTCATTTAATTGGAAATGACGCATTTCAGGAAGCGGACATGATCGGGATAACTATGCCTATTGTCAAGCATAGTTTTCAGCCAAAAGATCCTAATTTAATACCTTCAATAATCAAGACTAGTTTCGAATTAGCTGCAAGCGGAAGGCCTGGGCCTGTTTTAATAGATGTTCCGAAAGAAGTTCAGGAAGGCGAATTAACTTATTTCAAGGATAATCTAATTCAGACACCGGGTTATAATCCTACTCTAAAAGGTAATCCTAGACAAATTAAAAAGGCATATGAATTGATTAAGGAAGCTAAAAGGCCATTAATACTTGTAGGTGCCGGTGTTATTTTGGCAAATGCATGTGATGAGCTAAACGAATTTGCACACATGATTAATGCTCCGGTAATGACTTCACTTTTAGGTAAAGGGGCTTTTGATGAAACTGATGATTTGGCTTTAGGAATGCTTGGAATGCATGGAAGAAAGGTTTCCAATGATTCCATCAATGAATGTGACTTGCTGATAGCTATAGGTATAAGATTTTCAGACAGAACCACAGGCAGGCTGGACAGCTTTGTTCCAGACAGCAAAGTTATTCACATTGACATAGACCCAGCAGAAATAGGCAAGAATGTTGAAGTTGACTTGCCGATTGTAGGGGATGCTTTAAATATTTTAAAATCATTGAATGATTTGTTTAAAGGTTATGTTCCTTCAGATGATGCCAATTCATGGGCTGATAAAATAAAGCAAAGGAAAAATGATTTGTTACCAAGGCTTACTTATGATGATGTTCCGCTCAAGCCACAGACAGTAATCAAAGAAATCAGTGAAGTATTAAACGCTGATTCTATCTTGACGACTGATGTCGGCCAAAACCAGATGTGGGCGGCTCACTTTTATGACACTCAAATACCGCGCAAGTTCATTTCATCAGGAGGACTTGGAACTATGGGATTCGGTTTCCCATCAGCTATCGGTGCAAAGGTCGCATGTCCTGATGATATAGTTGTTTCCGTTAACGGGGACGGCGGATTTTTGATGAACTGTCAGGAATTGGCTACTGTTCATGATTATGATATACCTGTAATTGCAATAGTATTGGAGAATAGGACTTTAGGTATGGTATATCAATGGCAAAGTCTATTGTATAATGGCAGACATTCACAGACTGAATTTGGTGATAGTCCTAACTTTGTAAAACTTGCAGAAAGTTTTGGTATTGATGCAGTTAATGTAGAAAAACCTGGCGAAACTAAAGAAGCTCTAAAATCAGCTATTAAAGATAATGAAGCAATGTTGATTAATGTTGTAGTTGATTCGGAGGAAGCTTTGCCGATGTTGCCTCCTGGCGCAGGCATCAATGAAATGATTGGTGAATATAAACTTGAAAAAGATGTGATTTAGATGGATACAAGATATCATGTTATAAGTACGCTTGTAGAAAACAGGCCTGGAGTTTTACAGAAGGTAGCCGGATTATTCACTAGAAGAGATTTCAATATCGACAGCATAACAGTGGGCGAGTCAGAAGTTGAAGGGCTTGCAAGAATGGTCATCACTGTAAAGGCTGATGATAAACTATTGGAACAGGTTACAAAGCAACTCAACAAATTGGTTGATGTTATCAAGATTAAAGATATTTCTAAAAATGCAGTAAAAAGGGAATTATGTCTTGTAAAGGTCAATATTCCTAATGAAAAGGCAAGAGCTGAAATAATGCAGTATGCCAATATCTTCAGAGCAAAGATTGTTGATGTAACTGAAGAGACATTGATTATTGAAATAACTGGGGATATGGAGAAAATCAATGCATTTATATCTTTATTAAAAGGTTATGGAATCAAAAAGATTTCAAGAACCGGACTTACCGCAATGGCAAGGGGAGTTTAAAAATGACTATATTGGAAAACGTTTTGAAGGACAATAAGGAATTCGTGGAAAATTTTGAAGGCAGCGAAATGTCTCACCATGCTGCTAAAAAATTAGCTATCTTAACATGTATGGACTGCAGATTAATCGACTTTTTCGAACCTGCATTAGGTCTCAAAAGAGGAGATGCAAAAATTGTAAGAAATGCTGGAAACTCCATTGTAGGAGAAGATGCAATCAGATCAATCGGTGCAGCATTATACAATCTTGGAGCTGAAGAAGTAATGGTGGTCGGTCACACTGAATGTGGTATGGCAGGTGCTGATGCTGAAGCTTTAAAGGAAAAAATGCTTGCTAGAGGCATTAAAGAGGAAGATATCGCTAAATATGATTTGGCTGAATGGATTGGTGGATTCGAATCCGAAGAGGAAAACGTTAAAGATGTAGTGGAAAAAATTAAAAACCACCCATTGATTCCTGATGTACCAGTACACGGTCTTATCATTGATATTGTAACTGGTGAGTTAAAAGTCTTAGTAGATGGTTACTAAATCATCTATTTTATTATTTTTTTAGCATGATTTATTCAATGCACTATTCATCACCTATAGGAGACATTTTGCTTGCTTCAAAAGACAGTAAGTTGATTGGAGCATGGTTTGAAGGTCAAAAATACTATTTAGCAAACATTGATGATAAAATTCTTGAAAAAGAAGATGAAACGTTAATTAAAGCTAAAGAATGGCTTGACAGGTACTTCAATGGCGAAAAACCAGCTATTGATGAGCTTGATTTGGCACCCGAAGGGACAGACTTCAGATGTGAGGTATGGAAGATTCTTTGTGAGATTCCCTATGGTAAGACAATCTCATATAAGGATATCGCTTCTAAAATTGCTCAAAAAAGAGGGATTGAAAAAATGTCTGCCCAGGCAGTCGGCGGAGCGGTTGGCCACAATCCTATTTCCATAATCATTCCATGCCATAGGGTTTTAGCCAGTGACGGAAGTCTGACGGGATATGCTGCCGGATTGGACAGGAAGATATTTCTCTTAAAGCATGAAAATCCCGAATTCTAATTTTTCTCGGCCCTATAGAGAATGAAGTTATAAATTAAAATAACTATGGCAAAAACAAATAAGTAGAATATCGGAGTCAGTCCGAAGTTGTATTCGACACCTTTAAAAATCAGGTTTATAACGTTCTGGGCTTTAAACATGTCAAGTCCGAATAAAACAGGAACTGTTGCAATAAAAATCAGGTCAAAAAATAGGATGTATGCAACTGCAGTGAAGAATCTGTTTTTGTTATTGGAAACGAATTTTTCTTCAACAAGCACATTAACCCCATAAATTACTAAGAAGTATAATCCGAACAGATTGCCTATGTATAATACATCATATAGTCCGAACTTTATTAATATAAAGCACACTACATATGAAATAATCAATGAAGATATAAAGTTAATTGTTAAAAATCGTGCAAGCTCCGTATTCATTAGGATAATCTTTGTATTTCAAGATATATAAAATTATTAAAAAAAGGATTTCACAAATGTGAAATATTATTTAGTTTCGTTTAGTATAGCTGGCACCAAAGAACACTGACAATATAACTATTGCTCCTAAAGTATACAATAGATTATTTGGTTCTCCAATAAATGATATTGAATCTTCAACAACTCGATTAAACACACTAGCATTACCGCTTGAGTTAGTAATGTTAGTATTATTATTCGTCGAATTTATATTCAATAATTCATCAACTGATCCGTATTTCATTTTAGGAACAAATGGACTTATTTTATGATTCTTAAATATTTCTACTAATTTATTTGTTTTTAAATCATATTTTAAAGCATATGTTACTGTATCTTTTGAATTCTTGCTATTTTTCCATATGTAAATAAATATTAAATCCTTCAAAGATGAATCATGTATTTGGAATATGTTCTTATTCAATTCCAATCCAAGCATTTCTGAAATTCCATAAATTGCTTCATATGTACTTAATCCGTTAATTTCAACTTCTCCTGCTGAAGTCAAAACATACAGATATGGATAACCTTTAGGAATATCAATACCTCGTGATTTGAAATAATTTAAAGCTTTTAAACTAGCATCAATACCTATCTGTCTGATTGATGCATTTAAATCATTATCATTTAAATTCAAATCTAGAACTTTTTCCGGAGTATTATTTACCATGTCAACAAAGACAGACGCACTTTCACCTGAATTTTCAAGCCAAGCGAATGCATTTTTATCAGAGTCTCTTGAAACACCTAATATTTCTGTATTTTCAAGAGGTAAATCATTTTGTGGATAGCTGTTTGTTTGATTACATATAAACCCGGTATAATATGATTTTTTCTTCAAAGTTATATCATTACTTGAAAGTCCAGTGATTAAGGAGTCTTTCCAAAGATCAGCGGATTTCAGATCATAATTACCAGATAATTGTATTTCTTCAGTTCCGTTTTCAAATGTAATCATTAAAGATTCTTTATTTTCAATATTTAAATTTCTTTCAATTAAAGGTAACATTAAAAGATTACCGTTATTATAAGTTACATATCTATTAGAAGCATTTATTTTATTTAAAACATTTTCTGTGGTTTTATCATTAATTTTAGTCAATTCAAAGTTTGCTTCAGGCAAATCTTGCATTTGCATTGGAGCATTTATTTGAGTGTCTATTTCCTGTTCAAAGTTTATTTCAGGCAAATTATTCATTTGCATTGAAATGTTTATTTGATTTTCATCATTTTCTATATTCAAATTTTGGATACCTTCTATCGAATAATCCTTTTGATTTATGCCGGAAAATTCATCTAATTCATATTCATTTTCCGCAATTTGGGATTCTTCGATTTCTACTTGGATATCCTCTTGATTAAATGATAATTGTGTATAATCACAATCAACGGTAACATTTTCATTTGCTGAAACAGTTCCCATTAAACACAGTGCTAAAATCAATAAAAAAACCATGATAACACCATGTTTTTTCATAAAATCTCCTAATTCTGATATATAATCAATAATTTAATTATATCCACTATAGATTTATCGGTAATATCAATTTGAGATATTACATTATATAATATCTAATTTCCTTTTATAAAAAGTTTTTCTATTATGTAGTTAGTTATTTAAATATTGAAAAAGATATATAGCAATTGATAATTTTTATCTAATTATTTTTAGGAGACGAAAAAATGAAAATGTATTATGATGCGGATGTAAATACAGATGCACTTGAAGGAAAAACCATCGCTGTAATAGGTTATGGTTCTCAAGGAAGAGCACAATCCAGAAACATGGCTGACAGTGGTGCTAATGTTATTGTAGGTGTTCGTGAAAATGGAAGTTCTTGGAATCTTGTTCAAGAAGACGGTATGACTGTAAAAACTATTGAAGATGCTGCTAAAGAAGCTGACATTATTCACATTTTACTTCCTGATGAAATCCAAGAGAAAGTATATAATGAACAAATCGCTCCTTATGTTGAAAGTGGAAATACCATTTCATTTTCTCACGGATATAACATTCACTTCGGCTTAATTGATCCTGCTGAAGACGTTAATATTGTAATGTTTGCACCAAAAGGACCAGGATCAATGGTAAGAAGAACTTACGAAGAAGGGTTCGGTATTCCAGGTTTAGTAGCAGTTGAAAGAGACGCTACCGGTGACGCACTACAGTTAGCGTTAGGTATGGCAAAAGCATGCGGATTAACCAAAGCTGGTGTTTTGGAAACTACCTTTAAAGAAGAAACTGAAACTGACTTATTCGGTGAACAAACCGTTTTATGCGGAGGTATTACCGAGCTAATCAATGCAGGATTCACCACTTTAGTTGAAGCAGGTTATCAGCCTGAAATCGCTTACTTTGAAACCTGTCACGAAGTAAAACTTATTGTTGATTTAATTTACGAAAAAGGTTTCCAGGGAATGTGGCATGACGTAAGTAACACTGCTGAATATGGTGGTTTAACCAGAGGTTCAAAAATCATTACTCAAGAAGCTAAAGACGGTATGAAAGAAGTTTTAACTCAAATCCAAGATGGAACTTTCAAAAAACAATGGGCTGATGAAAACGCTACTGACGGAGCTAACTTAAAAGAAATGAGAGCTGCTCAGGAAAAAATGGACATCGAAGTTGTTGGTGAAAGATTAAGAAAAGCTTGTGGATTACAAAAAGATGATTAAATTCATCTTTAACTTTTTTTTATTAGCTATTTTTTTAAAAACATAACTTTTTTTAACTATTGATTTTAGAGTATATTTAATTGGGGGAGTTTATATGGCTTTTATTGGAATGGATCACGGAACCACAGGAATTTCATTCTGTATAATGGATGACGATGGCGAAGTTATCGAAGTTTTTAAAATCGATAGGGAAGATTCCAAATCAGGCAAGGTTTCTGCTATTGAAGAAATATCAAAAAGATGTGATTTGGATTCAGTAAATTTAATGGCTATCACTTATGCAATGGGTGACGGATTTAATAGAATTTTACCAATTGAAAAGGTAGAAGACAGAGGAATATTGTCTATTGGCGGTGCCGGCAAGGTCACTGGTGGCGGTACATCAGTATTTTCAGAGCTTGAAAATTCTGGTATGCCTATTATAATGATACCTGGTCTTCACAAGAATTCTACTTCATTGAACGAGTTATTTAATGCAGCCTATTCACACCAGGCCAGTCCTGAGAAGGTGAGTATTTCATATAATGCAATCAAGGAAACAGGTTGGCAAAATTTTATCGTAGCAGATATATCATCCAACAGCGTTAACATATTGATTGAAGATTCTAAAATAAAAGGCGCAATCGATGCATGCCTAGGTGCAATGGGAATAGTCCACGGACCGATTGACCTTGAAATGATTCGTGACATTGATGAGGGCAGAAGAACTGCTAACGAATGCTTTTCACATGCAGGTGCAATAAAAATAGCCGGAATTGACGGTAAAGTAGCAAACATGAAAGACCAGCTTCTTGAAAATTATGAAGCCGGGGATGAAAAAGCAAAATTAGCCATTGACACATTAATAATGACAGTTGCAATGGAAATCGCAGGACTTGATGTGGTCTGTGAAAATGAAATAGAGGGAATAGTTCTGACAGGTTCTGTGGGAAGTGCAACCGAACCATTCAACTTTGAAGATGAAATCAATAAATATTTCAAAGGCAAATATGAATTGAAAGTAATTTCAAAAGAATCAGGAGCTATTGGCGCTGCACAAATTGCATATGATATCTATAATGGTGAAGATAATATTTTGGGCATTGATTTTGATTTTAATTAATTGAGTTTATCCCGCCATTTTCTTTTTTAACTTTTTTTTAAATAAGCATTTTTAAACGCTTAAATTAATAAAAAATATTTTTAAGTAATTTTTTTATCCCGCCATTTTTTTTAAAATTTTTTTATCTTTCATTATTTTGAATTAATGTCCAATAATTATTATATTGGCATGTTATATTATAGATTTAATTCATCAATATTTTAATAATTATTGATGTAGTCATTATCGCCATTTTCATTTTTGATAAAATAGTTCATTTTATTTTTCGTGTTTTTAAGCACTAACTTCTTATCATATAACTCATTTAAATCTCTTCGACTTGTAGTATTTGAAACATATATTTCTCCATATAATTGGAATAAGTATATGATGAATCATTATTTACAATATCTAATAAAGCATCGATTTGACGTTCATTTAAATTATATTTGGCTAAATTAAGGCTTTTTGCAGTTTCTTTTTTAGGTGATACCAATTGTCCATCAGGTCCTCTTAAAATTACTCTAAAGTACCCATCATCGAAAAATTCAGGTTTTGGGAGGTTATGTTTATCCATAGCCATGCGCATACGTGTAATTCCAGTTCCAACGTGCTCCATGTATTTTGTTTTCTCAAAAATATTGCAAATATTCTCATTTCGATGTTTAGGATTGTTTGTTATTCCTAGAGTGTCAAGAGTTAATGGGTAAGGAAGTTTTCCAGGACTTATTATTTCGATGCGGTCATCATAGATGTAGAATGTAATGCAATCACCCTTGATGCTGTAATCTCTATGGGCAAGAGCATTAATGAATGCTTCTCTTACCGCTTCAATAGGATATTCGGACTGCTAATTCTTTTAAAACCTTTTACTATTCCACCAATTTTTGTATTTTTCTTGAAAAACTGTTCAAACTCTTTAATTAATAATAGAAATGATGTTTTTGTAAAATTTTTGTCAATGATTTCTAGTCTTTCAGTTCCATTAAATCTAACCATTTTAACTTCGTGCTCAAGATTAAATTTACTTGTATTTTGGCTGAAAAACAATGCTCCTGCTGTAGTTAAATGGAAATTTCCATTTGAATCGATTATACCTGCATTCAAGTATTCTAATATTTTTTCTAATTCTCGATTATCAAACAATTCTTCAATACTTCTATCTTCAAGAACATTTTTGAACTGTTTAACAGATTCCATATCAACATCATCTATTGAAGAGTCTAATATTATCTCTTCATCAAACGGAGTCGTAGATAACCGTTTATTTATCTCTTCTTTTAAAGCTTTTTTAATTTTAGATAATAAGTCTTCTTTATCATTAAACCTCTTATATGTGACTTGATTTCTTATTTTATTTAAAAATTTTTCAGAATTCTCATCTTGTTTAACATTATCCTTAACAAAGAGGTAAGCTGCATGTTTTTTGCTGATATATGAATTATATTCATATTCTGTTGCTGAAATGCCTTTTTTGTATATTGAACCATAATTTTCACAGATTAATCCAATATAGATATCGCTGTTCAATACTTCATTAATAAATACTTCATCGGAAGGTAATGTTTTAGCATTTTCCTTTTCAAATACAAATAATTCAATCATTTCTCTAAAAAAAGGATCATTTTTAGATTATGATAAATGTACTCACGTTCTTCCGCAAATTCCTTTTGGTTACTACTTATAAATACTTTGATGGTCATATTATCACTTGGTGTAGATGGTTTTTGGTGTGGTTATTCTTTTAAACTAACAAAAACGATATTTCCACCTTTTAAAGCCTGAATACCATTTTCATTTTCAAGTACAATATTTAAATAATTATCAATAGCTATTATTTTACCTTGAGCTTGATTATTATCCCTTAATTCCACTGTTACATTTTTGTTTTTAAACTGATTGAATAATCTGTTAACTTGATCTTTTTCTGTCATGTTCTTACATCCTTTATGTATAATTATAATTTATTTTTTAAATTTATATACTTTAATGTTTCAATATATTACTATGTCAATCAATCAATTAGAAAGCAATTTAGAAGCTATTACCAGAACAATAGCACAACTTAAAAAAGACGGCTGTACTGATGAGAAAATATTCAATGAACTTTACGAAGAACGTGATAAGATTCTTAAAGATTTAAATCTCTAAAAAATCTTTCAATAATGATAAATCTCCAGTCAAATCTATTTTTAATGGAGTTATTGTAGTTTTTTGAGCCACTTTCAGTTCGTATCCGTCACTGCCTTTTTCATCGGATTCATAAGGTTCACCACCAATCCAGTAGTATGGCTGGCCTCTTGGATCTAGTCTTTTTTCCATCACTGGCATGTACATTCTGTATCCGAGTTTAACTACTTCAAACTCATCGTCAACAGGATTTTCAGGGATATTGACGTTCAATAAGTCTATTCCTTCAGGCAGTCCTTTTTTCAACACAATTTTTGCTAATTTGTGAAGCATTTTTTGAGCAAAACTGAAGTCCACATCGTTTTCTCCGTTTTCAAATTTAATTTCATCCTTTGTTACTTCCTGAGAAATTGCTATTGTAGGGATTCCAAAACTTGCCGCTTCAATGGCTGCTCCCACCGTTCCTGAAGTGGTTAATTCGGCCTGACCTATGTTGAAACCGGTGTTTATTCCGGATATCATCAAGTCCGGTTTTTCATCAAGCAGTTGGAATAATCCTATCGTTACTGCATCGGTTGGTGTTCCTGTAACTCCATAAGCCAAACTGCCGTCCCTTAAAATTCTTTCTTTTATTCTTAAAGGTTCATATAAGGTTAATGCATGACCAATTCCGCTTTGCTGCATTTCCGGTGCAACAACCAGGGTATCGCACAAATCTTCAACGGCTTTTTTGGATGCAAGTATCCCTGATGCGGTTACTCCATCGTCATTTGATATTAAAGCTTTCATAGTATTTTATTATTTTTTTTTAAATATTAAGTATTATTTATTACTTTTTTATAATTATTTACTATTTTAGTATTACTTATATTTTATTTTATATTAATAATTAAATACTAAAAAGAATAAAGAATTTTTATTGGAGGTGTTTTTTAAAGTTTCTAAATTTATTCATTAATGTGTATTTGTTAGATGATTCTAAAATGTTTAAGGAGATTTTTGTTATGAATTTTTCAAAAAATGTTATTGTAGCAATATTTCTTATTTTATTTTTAGTTTCTATCACTGCAGTCTCTGCTCATGATTCGGATAATCCCGGAGTATTGATTGATACTCCTACAAACAATGAAGAGGTATCCGGTGAAGTGGATATTAATGTAACGATTGATGATCATTATGAAACACAACACGTAAATTTTACTATTGAAGGAATTGATAATGTGTATTCATGGAGTTTTCAAGATAAAAATCCTTCTGACGGATGGCACGCTCAATGGGATACTTCCAATTGCTCTAATGGAAGATATTATATTCAGGCAAAAGCTATTAACAGTTTAGGGCTTACGGGAGATTATAATGTTTTTGTAACATTGGCCAATACACAAAGGGATGTAAATTTAAATGTTGATAATGTTACAGCTGCCGTTAATCAGCAGGTAAACATTATCGCAAGATTACTGGATGAAAACTCTAAAGGTGTTTCTAACAAGAATATCGAATTTTTGATTGATGAAAATAGGTTTTCTGCTCTTACAGATTCCAATGGTATAGCCAGTTTCGCTTATACGCCATCAAAGGCTGGAAAATATGATGTTCTATCCTCTTTTGGAGGTGATAACATATATGGTGCTGTTAATGTGACTTCATCATTAACCGCTGTTGAAACACCTATTCAATTAACAATCAATCCGATTACTGCAGAAAATGGAGAAAAAATTAATTTGACTGCAACATTAACTAGTAGTATTGAAAATACTTCATTATCCAATAAAACAGTCAATTTTAATGTTGATGGGGATTTTGTTGGATCAGCTATTAGTAATGATGAGGGGATTGCTGCTTTAGAATATTCAGTTTCAAAAACTGGTGGTAATTATGTTTATTCTGCCAGTATAAATGATACGGATAATCAGAATTCATTAACTGCAACTAATTTGTTATATGTTCCTCGCTCTGAACTTTATGTTACTTTAACATCTGATAAATCCGGTGTTAAGGTAGGTGATGAGGTCACTATTACTTATAATGTTTTCAATAATGGTCCTGATAGTGCTAAAAATACTGTATTTAAGTATGTCATTCCAGACAGTTTAAAATATATCAGCGCTGATGTTACTACAGGAGATTATTATTATAATTCATCCAATAAAGAAATTACTTGGAATTTAGGTTCTATTCCTGTAGGAAAATATTCTCTGTATTTAAAAATGCAAGCTATTTCACCTGCAAGAAATAATCTGACTGCAAGTTTGACCACTGATACTTATGATGAATCCATAGCTAATGCTGTTCCTACACGTTATCTGACTGTAGAAGGTGAGGCTTCAAACAATAATTCATCAGATAGTAGCGAATTTTCTTATGGTGGAGTTAATTATTCTGGTTATAGTAATTTAGGCGTTAATAACTCTGGTAATCCTATTTTAATATTGTTATGTTCAATATTGATGTTATTTGTAGGATTCAAATTTAAAAGGTAAGTTTTTCACTTATCTTATTTTATTTTTTAGTAATACTTTTTTTTAAATAAATAATTATATAGTAATATTTTTTTTAATAATCATATTAATTATTTAAATAGTATAAAAAACAATAGTTATAATCATCGGAGGTGAATGAATAAGGTTCATATTGTATTTTTTCAATTGAATTAAAACTAATAAAATTTTTAAAATAAAATAAGGAGATATAAAATGATGAAATATAAAAAGTTTATTTTATGTTTGGCTGTCTTATTGATTGTTTTATCAATGGGAACAGTTTCTGCACACATGTCTGAATATCCTGCAGTAAATATTGAAACTCCGATTCATAATACTGAGGTTTCAGGTGAAGTGGAAATTGTTGCCACTGTTGATGATCATTATACAACGGAACATGTTAATTTTACAATAGAAGGTCTTGATGACTCCAATAAAGAGTATAAGAGCAATTATCAAGACACAAATCCGGATGACGGATGGAAATATACTTGGGATACAACAAAAGTTGTTGATGGAAGATATTATCTTCAGGCTAGAGCAATGAACAACTTAAGTTTAAAAGGTGAATATAACATTCTTTTACATGTTGTAAACTCAAAAGACACTAACAATACACCATTACCAACTAATGCTTCTGGTGGAGAACAAACGCTAACCAATACCACCATTTCAGAAAATTCATTTAATTTTACTCAAATCTATGGTACATATCTTGGTGGAAATGGTGAGGATAAGGCTAAAGGTGTCTTCACTGATGCTGATGGAAATATTTATATTGCAATGGAAACTAACTCAAATGATTTGAATACTACTGATGGTGTTTATCAGGCCAATAAATCTGGCGGTAAAGATTTGTATGTTGCTAAATTCGATAAATCTGGTGAAATAATCTTTGCTACATTCATTGGTGGTTCATCTACTGAATTTGAAAAAGACTTTAAGATAGATAATGAAGGAAATATTTATATAACTGGTTTGACTGCTTCTAAAGATTTCCCTGTTACTGACAATGCTTTAATTAAGAATTTAACCGGTGCTCAGTCAGCTTATTTAACTGTATTAAGTGCTGACGGTAAAAAATTAAAGTATTCCACTTATCTTGGTGGTAGTAAAGTTGACCGTGGTTGGGCTTTATTCGTTGATGATGAAGGTAATGCATTCATTCAGGGTATTACTAATTCCATTGATTTCCCTGTAACAGATGATGCTTATCAGTCTGATAAGGATGGTGTTGACTGGGATTCAAACACTTCATCTGATGATATTGACTTCCAAAACAGTTTTGATATATTTATTTCTAAATTAAACACAAACTCAGGTGAATTAATATACAGTACTTACTTTGGTGGTAGAGGTGCTGACAGTACTTACGGTTCTTTAGCTGTTAAAGACGACATTGTTTACTTTGCAGGTACTACCACTTCTATTGATTTCCACACTACTGCTAATGCTAACAGGACTGTTCGTAATGTTGGTGAAGCTGATTCCTTCTTGGCTGCTATTAATATTACCAGTGGAGAGTTATTATACAGCTCCTACATTGGTGGTAGCAAAACTGATGATGGTGAGGCTTTGTTCATTAGTGATGACGGTTTCTTGTATTATTTAGGTGATACCTGGTCCGATGATTTCCCAACTACTCCTAATGCTTATCAAAAAACTTATGGTGGTGTTGGTGACGGTATTTCTGGTGGAGATATTTTTGCTATGAAATTTGATACCAGTAATTGGAGTATTGTTTATTCCACTTACCTTGGTGGTAATGCTGATGAGGGTGGAAGAGCAATCGCAGTCGATGATGAAGGTAACCTTTTCATTGGTGGTATGAGTCAGTCCAGTGATTTCCCTGTTACTGATGATGCATTCCAAAAAGTTAAAAACGGTCAGGTTTATGTTGCTGATCCTCAACAGCACGCAGATTTCTACACTATGGATGCTGTTTTAGCTGTTTTAAGTGCTGACGGTAGTGAATTGTTATACAGTACTTATATCGGCGGCGACTATGGTGAATTCATTATGGGTGTTGAATTGATTGACGGCGGAGTTATTCTACAGTTCAGAACT
>NZ_JAZUMY010000108.1:0-44277 GCF_045603845.1 Methanobrevibacter sp. | reverse complement strand
ACCGAATATTTAGTACAAGATAAACACTGCTTTTTTTAATTTACAAATGTTTATATATTCCTTAAAATAAACTAGAAACTGGGTTAAGTTTTGAAAAGTATTAATTTTTAACATTGTTTCGCGACGTGTCTAATTATTTTTATTTTTCTTACCTGACCCCTTAGGATTATAATGAAAAATAATATTTATTAGCTCGTTATTCAAATAAAATTATTTTTTTATAATCCTTTTTTAATAATCTTTTTTTCCTGTTATTTTCTTGATATTTTACCTCCAGATATTGATTTTCAGCCCTCACAAAAGAAAAGTTGTACGAGTGTGAAAAATTGTTCTCACTCATAAAAATTGTCCTCACTTCGTAATGGCTAATCATAGTCTGTTATTTTGTGTATATAAACATTTTGCTTTCTATTTTTGGCTTAATCGTTCATTTATTACAATGTTATACTTGAAGATAAGGCATGTATTTTTCCAAAATTCTCTAAACATTGAATCAAAATTTGAAGTCAGAAAATATCAAATGTATAATATCATAAGTGCAATTTGTCATTGAAATTTGATGATGGTTTCATCCAAATGCACAGATTTAAAATTATTTCTCACAATCACTTTTATATCATAAGCTATTGATAATGTGCTTTATATAATCAAAAAAAGTTTTTCACTCTTCAGTTAATAATAAAAATAGCATAATAATGTTTTAATGGTGTTTAGAAAAAAATAAGAAAAGATAGTGGAAAGTATAATTTCCACCAAATTCAACAAAGCTATTTTGCTTCCTCCTGGCCCAGACGTTCCATGATGTTAGCTATATTAGCTTCCATTTTTTCAACTTTTTGTTTATATTCATTATTTTCCCTTTCCATCTGCATATATTCCGGAGATTTGATGGACAGTTTTTCGACATCGGTATTTATTGTAATGGCTGGCAGATGCTTGATATATTCATATTTCAAATCTTCAGGATTGATCATGAAGTAAGCCTGGTCGGTCTTGTTTTTGGCCTTGCCCTGCAAATCGTTCACGTTATCCAAACTCATGCCATCATTGTACAATGCTGAAGCATGGAATTTCCTAAGCATATGACTTCTGAATCTGCTGTAATGTCCGACTCTGCCGAGACCAAGTTCATCATTGATTCTCTGGAAATATCCAATAAAGTATGTTTCATACATCCTGAACAGTTGGCTTTCCGGAGTTACATTGTCTGTCCTTGTCAGAATATATGCATTGATGGCTTTAACCGCTTCAGGACTGCAGTAGGTAGTGTAATACTTGTTTGTTTTAATTCTCCTGAGGTTAAAGGTAGGTATCACATTGTCATTGTCATTCAGATAATCAATTATCTGATAGATGTTCATTCTTTTGTTCGGCAGATATTCAGATAAGGCATCGATATAGTCCTGAATGGTCAGGCTCAATGTTTCGGCTCTGGCACAACCGCTTGAGCAGGAAAACAATATTATGGCTTTCATTACGGGTGGGGAAATTGCTAAAGCTTCCCTTATGATTTCCTTATCAGGCAAATCTTTATAATAGATGGGTGTTGGTTTTTTCACAGCTTTCATGTTCAATCTTGGTAGAGGATTGATTTCGATGTCATAAAATCTGTAAAATTTTGAGACGACAGACATATGTATTCTAACTGTGTTTATAGAATATTTGTCTAAAAGGAATTGTCTGTATTTAAGCAGTTTATGTTTAACACGGCGGTGTTTCCATTTGACATTGTCTGCTTCATCTTTTTCCGCTTCATCAAGCAGTTCCTGAAGGTTCATACCATAGAATTCACAATACTTCTTCATTACTGACCTATTCACTTTTCGTGTTTCGTGCGAATAGTTGTTTGTTATAAATATATTTTCAAGTAGCTCGTTATCCATACTTAACACTTTTATAATTTGATATTATAAAAGGTAGAGTTAGAGAGCATTTGAAAAGTAATTGATATTTCAGATGGTATCATCATTATAATCACTTTAATATCAATTAATTATTTTTCTCTCAACATTTCTATACTATATTTTAGATTTGGCGGGTTAATTAAATTTGTGGATAATAGTTGTGATATTTCAGTTGGTATATTACTTGTTTTATATAAAAAATATAATGAATAAGATAGTAAATATAACTCTAGAATGATTGATAAAATACTATTTATATACATCACTTATTGAATAGCAAGAACTGTCTCTGTTTTTAGCTTTTTCTAACTGGAATCGGAAAACTTCACTATGGGCAATTTTTTCTAAAGAAATATTTTCATATTCATTAATTAAATTTTCAAAATCACCCATTCTTCGCATCCAATCAAATTTTATTAATAACCATTCATCGTGTGTCTTAAAATTAAATCCTTTTAAAGAGAGAAACTCATTAATAATGGTTATGCCTATTTTTCTAACAATAATTCCATTTTCATCATCATTCTCATCATCACATGCCCATGCACAATATTGGATATAGAAAAAGGATTGAATTAATTTATTAGACTCTTTATAAATTAAATATGATTTATAACATTTCTTAGCAAGGTCAGATTTGAAAATTATATTATTGCAATTCCTATAACTCTCAGAATCAAAAAAATTTGTACTTAAAATAGTTTTATCTGATAAATTATTAGAAACATATCCACAATATGGGCATTCATGAACAGATGAAAAAGGATTAAGAAAATCACCAGATTCACGTCCACGTCTATGTATACGCCCATCCAAATCCACATCCGAACCTCTAGGAAAAGTTCTGAAATCCACATCTGATTCATAATGTGTTGTTTGATATGATTTTTTATTACAAATAAAACATCTTTCATAAACCATATTTTTAGATATGGAAAGGATAATATTTAATTGTTTTAGATGTTCACTTTATTTCAAGTACAAAGAAGCATTTAAAAATTTCTATCGATGTAAATTTTGCACCATACTATTTATTTTAACTAATTTTGATACTCAATATACTTTTTTATTTTATCACCACATGATTTATTACATATTTTATATGGAAAATATAATAAATAATATAATAAAAATATGAAATGATGACTCTTTCAAAAACTTTGTTGATTGAAATTTTTTCATGAAATCACAGTTAGCAAATATTTATTATTAATGAATTGGATATTATTTATTATAAAAACTGCTAATCAATAAAAGGTGATTATGTATGAATAATCGGTATGAAATTGCTCGTGAGTTTGCCGATGCTATACGTTCTGATGATATTGTCAAAATTATATTATTTGGTTCTGTAGCTCGTGGCGATGACACGGAAGAATCAGATATTGATATTTTAATTATCACAACTAATTCCGATGAGTTATCTGATGAGATTAATAGTGTGGCAGTTGATATTATTCTTGAAAAGGATGAATTCATATCTCCTCATGTCATGAGTGAAGAGCATTTCAACAAAACTATTGATTATCCATTTTTAACTAATGTGCTTAAAGAAGGTGTTGTAATTGAATAAGGTCATGGATGCTTTTAATGTAGGTAAAAGTAATTTAATATCTGCTAAAGCACTATTTGAAATTGGCCAATACAGAGATTCCGTTACAATGTCTTATTATGCAATGTATTCAGCAGGATTGGCATTACTCCTTAAAAAAGACATTTCTCCAAGAACACATGGTGGAACTATGAGGCAACTGGCAAAGGAATATGTTAAACCCGGATTATTGTCTAAAGAAACTTTTGAGTTTCTTAATGGAGGAATGGCTGACCGCAATAAATCCAGTTATGATTATTCCGTAGTTTTCACTGAAGAAACTGCTGAAAAATACATTTGTAAAGCAGAGAGATTTATTGATGAAGCTGAAGCATTATTATGATATTATTACAATGATTTTTTCGCATCTTCAAGTAACTCTTGAAGGTTTATACCATTAAACTATAAATTTGTGGTTTTTCATACTATTTTTGTGGTATTTTACACTATAAATTTGTGGTTATTTAATTTTTAATTTATAATCAAAATAGATGACGGTTAATGTTTGTCCATTAATTCAATTTTTGGATTGAATTTTTATTACTATTTAAAAATCTGTCCTTGGAATTTATAGACGTCACAGCTTTCATCCATCCAGCTGTCAGCACTGATTCCTGCTTTCATGCATGTGTGGTCTAAAAACTCTTCTTTTGTAAATCCGTTTTCCGGAGCCACCTGTGGTAATAAAAGACCTCTCGCATATCCTTTTTGGATAATTAATCCATCTCTTCCTATTTCTATTTCGTCAAAGTATTGATTAGGATGGGCAACTTCAATCAGTTCCGGTTGGGTAAGCACGGTCACCTCAAATTCGATATCTCCGAATTCCTCTTCTTTAAGTTCAGGAAATCTTGGATCTTCGAATGCTGCTGCTATTGCCACATCGATTGTTGACTCAATTAGGCTTTTAACAGGTTCCGGATATCCGATGCATCCTCTTAGTCTTTTTCTTTTGTTGATTGTTACAAATACTCCCAGTTCCTGTTTCAGTTCTTCAGGACAATCCGGGGGAATTACTATTCTTCTGTTTGTTTCCAAGTATGTTGCAACTGTCTGTTTTGCAATTTCCAGTAAATATTGTCCGTTTTCTTCGCTTATCATGTTATCACCTAGTTGCTTCCTCCAACCATTGCATCAATAATTCTTGTGTGTGGACCGCCGTCTCCGACAGGTGCGGTCTGTCCGTCTTTTCCGCAGAAACCTACACTTAATTTGAAATCATTTCCCAAAGCGTCAACATTGTTTAAAGTTTCTAAAATATTTCCGGATAAAGATACATCACGAAGCGGCGTTGTAAGTTCTCCGTTTTCAATTTTAAATCCTTCAGCGGCATTGAACTGGAATATTCCTTTACCGGTATCTACCTGTCCGCCTCTTGAGCCTTTTAAGTAGATTCCGTCTGGAATGTCTTCTATCAGTTCTTCAAAGGTCATGTCTCCCGGCTGCAGGTAAGTGTTACTCATTCTTACGATTGGTGCATCGGCAATTATTGACCTTGCATTTCCGGATGATTTCATGTTTAATTTTGAAGCTGTTTCTCTTGAGGATAATAATGATACCAGTTTACCGTCTTTAACAAGCTGATTAGGCTTTGTTTTTATTCCTTCTACGTCATATGGGTAATATCCGAATCCGTCTTTTATTGTTGCGTCATCGAAGATATTGACTATGTCTGAAGCTATTTTTGTGTTTAATCTGTTTTTGAGAATGGAATCGTTTTGCAATATTAAATCGGCTTCAGTTGCATGGCCTAGCGCTTCATGTATCATTACTCCGGTCAGTTCCGGATCAGCAATAATTTTAAATTTGCCTGAAGGTGCAGGTTCGGCTTTAAGCAGTCTGTTTGCTTTGTCCCCTATAGTTCTTCCGAACTCTTCAATATCCTTATCGGCAATCACTTCGAATCCTTTGACTCCTCCGATGCTTCCGTGTCCGAATTGGATTATCTGTCCGTCTGTTGCGGTTGCGTTAAGCGCCATTCTCACACGGCTTGTTTTTACCTGAACTTCACTGCCTTCGCTGTTCATGAACAGTTCATCAGATTCAATGTCTCCATATCCGACAGTTGTACTGTTTACATTATCAAATGTGGCGCTGTCGCTTGCAGCTTTCATGATTTCCTGTTTTTCTTCAATTGAGATATCTTCAAATGGTATTTTAACGTCAGTTGCTATCTTGTCTTTGATAATGTCACTTTCAGCTAATTCAACGTCTCCTTTAAGGGAGTTTGAAAGTTTAAGTGCAGTTTCGGTAATTTCATCAAATTTTGAGATGTCTGTTGTGTATGCAAATCCCCAAGCTCCATTATTCAATACTCTTATTCTTGCGGAAATGCTCATTCCGGTGTTAATTTCATCAATTTCTCCATCTTTCATTAATATTGATGTGCTGTTGCCTTTTCCTGCTCTTATATCTATATAGTCAACTTTAGGAATTGTCTTTTCTATAACTTTTTCAAATAAGTTAATGTATTCTTCCATTCTATCGCTCCAAAAGTTCAATCATTAAATATTTTGAATTTCATAATATTTATAGTAGAAACTACAAAATATAACAATTGATATAAATTTAATGTTGGTGATTTTTTATGGTTATTGTTGTTGGTACTGGTGCCGGAGGAGCAATCATAGCATATGAATTGTCTAAAGAAAACATTCCGGTTACCATTGTTGAAAAAGGTCCGTACATTGATTCAAAGGACGCTTTTAACTATTATGACAAATACAGTGAGGATGTTGACCTGCTGACAACCACGTGTATCGGCGGTGCGACAATCGTTTCAATGTCAAATATGGTTCATGCATTGGATGAAGAGCTCCATGACTATGGAATAGACATAACTGAAGAATATGAATATGTTGAAGAATTAATCGGTGTACATCAGCTCGATGACTCACATATCGGCAGAGGAACACAGCTATTTTTGGATGCCGGACGTGAACTCGGACTGAATACTCTCAAAATGCCAAAAGCAATCAGGGAAAAGGACTGTATCCAATGCGGAAAATGTGCATTCGGATGTCCTGCCGATGCGAAATGGTCCGGAAAGGACTTTGTTGAAATGGCGGTTGAAAACGGCGCTGAGCTGATAATGGAAGCTGAAGTGACAGAGCTAATCACTGAGGATTCCAAAATTAAAGGAATAAAATATATAAAAGATGGTGCTGAAGAGTCTCTTTTATCAGATACTGTTGTTCTCTCAGCCGGTGCAATAGGCTCCACACTGATTTTGAGAACCGCAGACATTGATGCCGGCCGTGATTTATTCTTTGACCCCTTCGTATCTGTTGGGGGATATCTAAAAGACATTAACTTCAACACTGAAGTTCAAATGGCAGGATTGGTCATCGGCAAAAACTTCGTATTGTCTCCTCACTTTTCATCATTCATCAAAGGAAATATCGATGATAAGAAAGTTGATGACAAGGATATTCTAAGTATTATGGTCAAGACTGCAGACGACGCTAAAGGTTATGTCGACGACGATGGGGATGTTGTCAAAATCAACACTATCAATGACATAAGATATCTGGCAGAAGGGGTTGCAACTGCAGGATTTATTCTTGAAAAGGCAGGAGTTGATCCGAACACCATCGGTTCCACAGTTTACAGGGGAGCACATCCTGGCGGAACCGCACCTATCGGAAAAATAGTTGATTCAAATCAGGAAACTGAAATTGAAGGATTATTTGTAAGCGATGCAAGCGTCTTGCCGATATCTCCGGGAAAACCTCCTATATTGACAATACTTGCCCTGTCCAAACGTTTGGCAGATTATCTAAAAAATAAGTAAAGAAGATTATTCGAATTGTTTTTCGATATCTTCATTTTTTATTAATTTTTCACAGTAATGGCATCTCAAAACCGGTGGCTGGGATTCAATCACATTAAACCTTGAAGTAATAGGCTCATTTTCATAATTAGTAATGCACTTTTCATTTGTACATTTGATTAAGGCAGTAATTACTTCCGGAAGTATAATTTGGTCTTTTTTTACAACTTTATAATCTTTGATGATGTTAATTGTAGCTTTCGGGGCGATTAATGCAATCTGGTTCAGTTCCTGATGGTCGATTTCCCTGTTTTCGATTTTTACAATATCCTTTCTTCCGGTTTCCTTTGAGGAAACGTTCATTGCTACAGTAACATTGATGATATCGTCATCCGGAAGACCCAATATCTTAAGGATATGCAGTGATTTGTTTGCTGTAATGTGGTCAATCACAGTTCCGTTTTCAATAGCTTTAATTTTCAATTCGGATTTCATTTTATACACCGTACATCTTTAAATCTGAAGCATTAATTGCTGCTTCAGTATCATTAATCAAATCTTCTGGGGTTTTGTCCTTTGTAATTATTGAAAAGCTTTTAATCACTCTTCCGCCGCGCAGTGATACTTTTTCCTCTAATCTTTCAAGAGCAGAATCTCCGCCGCTGTTTGTCAATGTTGCAAATAATATGACATCTTTTCCTTTCCAGTCGCAGTTGTCAACAAGGGTTATGATTGCAGGAGCGGGATTGTTTGCCCATGTTGGAGTACCGAGATAAATCAGGTCGTAAGCTGTGAAATCAATTTTTTCGGGAGAAATTTTAGTTTTTGATTCTCTGAACGCTTCAATTGATGATAATAATCTTTTTCCAAAACCTTTTCTGTCTTTCAAATCTTTAATTTCAATAATATCTGCTTTCAAGTTCATTGAAAGGGTTCTGGATACTATTTTTGTACTTCCTCCGCTTGAAAAGTATACTATTAATGTTTTCATTTTACCCCTCTTTTTTTAAGGATGAAGTCCGAAGTGTGTAAGGCCAGTGCTTTCATCAAGACCAAGCAATATGTTCATATTTTGAATGGCCTGTCCTGAAGCACCTTTTACGAGGTTATCTATTACGGATAACATCACTACCCTTCCGGTTTCATCTATTTCAAATCCTCCGATATGCACGAAGTTGGATCCTCTTACAGAACTTAAATGAGGAATTTCTCCTTCATCCATTAATTTTATGAAATATTCATCTTTATATTCTTTTTCATAGAATTTTCTTAATTCTTCGGGAGTTATGTCTTCAATCAGGAAACTGTGGCTTGTTGTCTGTATTCCGCGAATGACCGGAACAAGATGTGGTGTGAATGATACTTTAACATCATCAAAGCCATGCAATTCCTGCTGTATCTCTGACATGTGTCTGTGTGATGAAATCTTATATGGATTAACGTTATCAGCAATATTCGGATAATGTGTGGTGGAACTAGGATTAACACCGGCACCGCTGACACCTGTTTTTGAATCGATTACTATTCTGTCAACAAGATTGTTTTTGACTAACGGATATGAGGATAGAATCGCGCCTGTCGGGAAGCATCCTGGGTTTGCAACAAGCTTTGACTTTTTGATTTCGTCCCTGTACAGTTCAGGAAGCCCAAATGCACCTTTATTTTCCTTGTCGGTATGTTCCATTCCATACCATTTTTCATAAACTTCAGTATCACGGTATCTGTAGTCTCCACTTAAATCAATGACTTTCATGCCTGCATCCAGCAGTTCAGGTACGATTTTCATTGATGCGCCGTGTGGAGTTGCAGTAAACACGACATCAGCATCCAAATCAGACGGACTTTTATTTTTGAATTCAAGTCCTGAATCTCTTATGTGAGGATGAATCTTATGTGCAGGTGTGCCATCGTATTGTCTTGAAGTGATGTCTGTAACTTCCACTTCAGGATGGTTCAAAAGCATTCTTAAAAGTTCTCCGCCAGTATATCCGCTTGCTCCAATTATTGCTACTTTAAACATCATTATCCCTCTCTATTCACAGTTATCTAAAATTTTTCCCTCAAAATCGGTATTCTTAATCTTTTTAATAATCTTACAGCTGCTGTCAAGTTCATCCTTGTGATAAACCTTGACTCTTTGGACACGGGCCTTCAGACCTCTCTCATCAATCGCTTTCTGGAGTTTTTCAACATTATGGGTCTGATCGGGTCCTATAGCTATAATGTCCGGATCAATCTCTTTTACAATCTTAAAGATGTCTCCTTCTTCGTTACCTAAATAAGCTTCATCAACAGGCTTTAACATTTTAATCAATTCCAAACGCTGATTTTCACCAACAATGGGGACTCTTTTTCTTTTCTCTACTGTAGAGTCTCTTGCAACTACAACATAAAGCTTGGAATTGTATCCTCCAAGGTTTTTGGCTTCCTGGAGGTAAACGCCATGTCCCGGGTGCAGTAAGTCAAATGTTCCGCTTGCCATTACTTTTTTCATTATATTCTACCTCTTTTGGTATTTCAATGCCTCTTTCAAGTCAATCTTATTTTTATAAAGTGCAGAACCGATTACTACTCCTTCCACACCACTTTCATTTAGCTTTTTAATGTCATCTATTGTTGTAATTCCACCGGAATAGACTATAGGCAAATCCACAGAATTTTTAAGCTCAATTACAGGGTCTGTGTAAAATCCGCCCAAAAGGCCTTCAACATCAACGTTGGTAAATAGTATGCTTCCAGCACCATGCTCCTTAAACTCATTTGAAATCTCAGCGGGGCTTTTGTCAATTTTTTCCTGCCATCCTTTGATAACGACCTTATTGTCTTTGCTGTCAAGGGAAATCATGATTCTCTCAGATCCGTATTCGTCAGATAGTGCAGTTATCGTTTCGGGATTTTGAATTCCCATCGTTCCGATTATTAGCCTTTCAATATCCAAATCAAGAAGCTCTTTTGCATATTCGACATCTCTGATTCCTCCGCCCAGCTGTATGGGTACTGAAACTTCATTTAAGATCTTTTTAATAACGGGTAAACTGGTTTTTCCGTCAATTGTGCCGTCGAGGTCAATGACATGGATGTTTTTGGCTCCCTCATTTTCCCAATGAAGCGCTACCTTTTCAGGATTTTCTATTTCAACCATTTCACTGCCCGGCTGGCCCTGAACCAGCTGTACGCACTTTCCATTCTTAATGTCTACCGCAGGCATTACTAACATTTCATCTTTTTTAAATGACATTTTGGATTTTTCCTAAAACTTTTATTATAATATAATTATTTGTTTTGAAATGTTTTATATGTATTGTTGATATAACTATTCATATGAATGAAAATCTCTATGGATTATTTGAGAATGTCTTTGTGACTGATTATGCTTTAATTGGTGATGACGATAAAAAGATTATTGATTTGGGCAAATACGGAAAGCTTGAAACATATTCGCTGTTCCCGGGCATTATTATAGCATTCATTGACATAAATCTGGAACATTATGATGACATTTACGTTGAGGAGAAGCTTCCTTCCAGACTGCTTGAAATCAATCATTGTTTAAGCGGCAGGTATTCTTATAGTGTTGATGACGATAAAATAATTTATTTTGGGAAAGGGGATTTATGCATAAGTGTCTATGAGTTGACAAAGACCCTGTCTGATTTTCCTTTAGGTTTTTATAAAGGTTTGGAGATTTTCATTGATGTTGATGTTGCCAATGACTATATAAATAATTATATTCCTGATTTTGATTTAATTGGCTTTTATGAAGGTTTGGAAAAATCAAAAGGCTACGTATTGATTCGGT
Organism: Methanobrevibacter sp.; assembly: GCF_045603845.1. Taxonomy (GTDB): domain Archaea; phylum Methanobacteriota; class Methanobacteria; order Methanobacteriales; family Methanobacteriaceae; genus Methanocatella. The sequence continues at coordinate 33,211 of NZ_JAZUMY010000108.1, read as the reverse complement.
CCAATGATAAAATTGACCATGTTATCGGTGAGCTCTATAATGTGGAAAATAGGATTAGATTGCCATATTATAAACTTAAGTGCCTTGAGTTATTGCTGTTCTTTTCAATCACCAATTTCACTTCTAGCGACAATATTTCCCTTTCAAAAAATCAGGTTAGGATAGTTGAAAATGTGAAAAATGATTTGATGCTTAATTTGGCAAGCAAAATCACTATTGATGAGCTTTCAGATAAATATGGTATCAGCAAAACAACTCTTAAAAATTGCTTTAAAGAGGTTTACGACAAGCCAATCTATAAGTGGAGAAAAGAGTACAGACTGGATTATGCATGTAAATTAATCGATGAGGGGTCTCATTCTATCTCAGAAGTGTCAAGAATGGTCGGTTACTCTTCACCGTCAAAGTTTACCCAGGCATTCAAGGATTATGTCGGTTGCACCCCATCTGAGTATAAAAAATAATATTGTCTTTTTGGTATATTTATTGACTTTTCAGTTCAAAAATATTTATATATTAATTTAAATTATAGTTTATATTGAAAATAGGTTTATTTAATCATTTTTTGCAAAAATAATTTAAATTTGTTCTTTACTTGTTTTTTAGAATATTTTTATTGTTTTGCCTTTTCAGGTTAATTTTAAATTTTTAGGTAAACCTAAATAATATTTTAAGGCGATATTAATGTCAGAAAGTAAAAATAAAAATAAATTTTTCAGATTACTCAGTTATTCAGGTAACTATAAATATTTATCATTTTTAGGCATGTTTCTATCTGCTTTAAGTGCAATTTGCTTACTGGTTCCATTTATTTATATTTGGGACGTTGTAAATGCTCTTTTGATGGTTGCACCTGACTTTACACAGGCGCAAAACCTGGATGTTTATGCAATCAAGGCATTTACCTTTGCGGTATTGGGAATAGTCCTGAACTTTTTCGGTTTGATGGGCACCCATTTATCTGCATTTAAAAACGAGAAAAACATGAAGGATGCAGCTATGAATCATTTGCTCAAGCTGCCGTTAGGTTACTTTTCAAACCATACCAGTGGCGGTCTGAGAAAAGTAATTGATTACAGCACAGCAAAAACCGAAACATTTTTGGCCCATCAGCTGTTTGACTTGACCGGAGCAATTGTCACTCCAATAGTATTTCTAATACTGTTGTTCAGTTTTGACTGGCTTTTGGGATTGATATGTCTGATTCCAATAATTTTATGTTTCGTATTCATGTATCCTATGTTTTCAAAGGAATCCCAAAACATCATGGCGGAATATCAGAGATATTTGGAAGAGATGAATGCTGAAGCTGTAGAATATGTCAGGGGAATTCCGGTCACCAAGGCCTTCCAGCAAAGTGTATACTCATTTAAGAATTTCATTAATGCAATCAGAAACTATGGAAAATTCTCCGCAGAGTACTCACTGTCAACCCAGCTTCCGATGACAGCATTTACAGTATCAATCAACGGATTTTTCGCATTGCTTATTCCTGCAGGGATTCTGCTTGCAGGATCTCTTGTGGATGTGAAGTTTTTCGCTAATTTCATGTTCTACATAATATTCACGCCAATATGTGCGGTTATGATGAACAAGATTATGACAGTTTCACAGGATTGGATGCTTGCAAGTTATGCATTGGATGGAATTGAAGCCATATTGAATGAAGAGCCTTTAGCTGAAGCGGCAAATCCTCAAAAGCCTAAAAATCATTCAATCGAATTTGAAGGCGTTTATTTTGACTATGGGCAAAATGATGGTGATGAGCACATATTGAATGACATAAGTTTAAAGATTAATGAAAACGAGTCCGTTGCATTGGTCGGACCATCCGGTGGAGGCAAAACTACCATAGCATCACTGATTCCAAGATTTTGGGATGTAAATCAGGGTTCAATTAAAGTGGGGGATGTTGATGTAAGAGACATTTCAACCAAAGAGCTGATGGAAAACATATCCTTCGTATTTCAGAATACTACATTATTCAAGGATTCCATTTACAACAATGTTGCCATTGGCCGTAAGGGTGCTTCACGTGAAGACGTTAAAAAGGCTCTTAGTCTAGCCCAATGTGATGATATCATCGATGAGCTTCCGCAAGGAATCGATACGGTTATCGGAAGTGAAGGAACATACCTTTCAGGAGGTCAGCAGCAAAGAATAGCTCTTGCAAGAGCAATACTTAAGGACGCACCAATCATTATTTTGGATGAGGCAACAGCCCTGGCCGATCCGGAAAACGAGTACATGATTCAAAAGGCAATATCTGAAATTACAAAAGATAAAACGGTTATCATGATTGCTCATAGGCTTTCCACAGTCAAGAATGTGGACAGAATCTACGTGGTTGATAATGGAAGAATTGTTGAGAAAGGAAATCATGATTTCCTTGTTGAAAATAAGGGAATCTACTCCAGAATGTGGGATGAATTCAACCAGTCCATAAAATGGAAAGTAAAAAGCGAGGTGATATAATGATTTCAGAATTTTTCACTAAAAGATTCGGACTTACAAAAGCGGGTTCAGACAATCTTGTTAAGGGAATCATTTACACGGCGTTATTGGACATTTCATTTATGTTTCCGGTAGGTTTGTATGCATTGCTTATTTACATGTGGCTGGAGCCGTTAACCGGCGGCGAGATTATGGATCCGAATCTTGGTATGTTTATTGTCTTAATTCTAATTGTTTTGGGAATAATATTTGCGTTTGCATGGAAACAGTATCATTTCGTATTCAACACGACATATGTTGAAAGTGAAAACAGAAGAATCAATCTTGGTGAAAACTTAAGAAAACTCCCATTGTCCTTTTTTGAAAACAGAGATCTGGCTGATTTAACTGCAACGATAATGAATGACTGCACTGACCTGGAACATGTATTCTCCCATGCAGTTCCACAACTTCTGGGATCAATCTGTTCATTATGTCTTGTTTCCATTGGAATGTTTATTTTCGACTGGAGATTAGCTATTGCGCTTTTATGGGTTGTTCCGGTGGCATTCATAATATTGTTAATTTCAAAAAGACTAATCTATAAAGGCGGAGACATGGTTATGGCTGATTTGCTTAATTGCGGAGATGCAATGCAGGAATGCATTGAATCAATAAGGGATTTGAAATCATACAACCATGAAGAGGAATATTATTCAAAAATTAATAATTTAACTGCCAATGTGGAAAAATCAAGACTCAAATCCGAATTAATGTCAGCAGCAGGGGTAATCACCGGCAAGGTTGTATTGAACCTTGGAATAGTTTCTGTAATTCTTTTAGGTTCATATCTGATTATGAATTCACAGATATCCATTTTCACCCTTTTAATATTCTTGATTGCTTCTGCAACAGTTTATGCTCCGCTGGAAAACGGACTGATGTTTTTAGCGGAAATCTTCATGATGGACAACAAGATTGACAGAACAACAGAAATCGAAAGTCTTGTTGTTGAAAGCGGAATGACAGACTATTCCTTGGATGGCTATGATGTTGAATTCAAAAATGTCAATTTCAATTATGATGATTTAAAAGATGTCTTATCTGACATCACATTCACTGCAAAGCAGGGTGAGGTTACAGCTCTTGTAGGTCCGTCAGGTGGAGGAAAATCCACTGTATCAAAGCTTGCTGCAAGATTCTGGGATCCAGTTTCAGGTGAAGTTTCACTTGGGGGTCAGGACTTATCAAAATTGGATTCTGAAAAGCTTCTCGAAAACTTCTCAATTGTATTCCAGGACGTTATCCTATTCAACAATTCAATTCTGGAAAATATCCGTGTTGGCCGAAAGGATGCAGCAGATGAGGAAGTAATTGAAGCTGCCAGACTTGCTGAATGTGAAGAGTTCGTATCCAAGCTTCCTGACGGATATGATACTGTAATCGGTGAAAACGGAGAACTTCTCTCTGGCGGTCAAAGGCAGAGAATTTCAATTGCAAGAGCTCTTCTTAAGGATGCAAATGTGATTCTGCTGGATGAGGCCACATCATTTTTGGATGTTGAAAACGAATCCAAAATCCAAAAGGCATTGTCTGAACTAATCAGAAACAAGACAGTGATTATCATTGCCCATAGGATGCGTACAATAGCAAATGCAGATAAGATTGTTGTTTTGGATGATGGTAGGATTGCAGAGCAGGGTTCACCTGAAGAGCTGATGGCTAATGAGGGTCTGTTTAAAAAGATGGTCGATTTACAAAATTTAAGTGGAGAGTGGCAAATTTAACTTTGGATAATTAATGTTTTTTTCCCATTTTTTATCCAATTTCATATTTATTTAGGTTTACCTAAAAATTATATATTACTTTTTATATATTATAAATTAATAAATAGATTAATACGGGAGAAAATTTAATGAGCACATTAATAGAATTTAAAGATGTGGTGAAGGAATATAAATCCGGAGACCATGTCTTACGAGCAATGGATAATGTTAACTTTACAATAGATGAAGGAGAATTTGTTGTAATTCTCGGACCGTCAGGAGCAGGAAAATCAACTCTTCTAAATCTTTTAGGAGGGCTAGATTCAACAACAAGCGGCCAGATTATTGTAAATGGTGAACATGTAGAAAACTTTAATGACAATGAATTAACCAAATATCGTGCTAAAAATGTTGGTTTTATTTTTCAGTTTTATAATCTGATTCCTAACTTGACCGCAATTGAAAATGTGGAGTTAATGAAGGATATCGTTGATGTTAATATCGATGGAAATGCAGTTCTGGATTCCGTTGGTTTAACAGGTCATGCCAATCAGTTCCCTGCACAATTGTCCGGAGGTGAACAACAAAGAGTATCAATTGCAAGAGCTGTTGCAAAACAACCTACAATGCTTTTATGTGACGAGCCGACAGGTGCACTTGATTCAAAAACAGGGGTTTTGATTTTAAACTTGCTTCAGGATATGAGTAACAATAAAAACACCACAGTTATCATAGTTACTCACAATGCGATTTTGGCTGAAGCTGCCGATAAGGTAATCAGAATCAAAAATGGCCAAATTGAAGATATTACAATAAATGAAAATCCTAAAAAAGTAGACGAACTTGAATGGTGAGCGTATGCTTTTTAAAAAGATGTTGAGAGACATCGCGAAGCATAAAACACAATTCCTATCTATTTTTCTAATGGCTTTTTTAGGAGTTTTTGTATTCGCAGGTGTTGGAGGAGAATCCGTCGGTTTAGAAGTTAGTGTCAATGACTATTATGATGCAACAAACCTGGCAGACGGTTGGATTTATTCAGCAAACTTGAATGATGACTTTGTTGATGATGTAAATGATCTGTCACCCACAACAGATAGTGAAAGACAGCTGGTTTTAGATTCGGTAGGGGATTTTTCAAATGATCCTGAAATAACGCTGCATTTTATAGAAAACAATACAATTTCCAAATTCTACTTGCTTGAAGGCGAAGATGTAAATGTCAGTGATGAAGATGGCGTTTGGCTTGATAAGGAATTTGCAGATGCCAAGGATTTAAAAGTTGGAGACAATATTTCCTTTACTTTCAATGGCGTAACAATTGAAAAGGAGATTAAGGGTTTAGGCTATTCTCCGGAATATGTATATCACGCATCCGATTCATCAATCATTCCTGATTTCAATAAAATGGGTTTTGCCTATCTTTCATATAAGGCATTTCCGTTAAGTGATGTTCCATATAATGTTTTACTGGTCGACTTTGATGGGAATCCTGCCGATTATAATGATTTGCTTTCAGATAAGCTGGATGGTGATTACAATTCATTCGTTGAGCAATCAGAACATCCTAGTGTTTCACAGTTTTCAGAAGAAATTGATCAGCACAAGATGATGGGAGACATTTTCCCAGTAGTATTTATTTTAATTGCTTTATTGATTCTATTAACAACAATGACTCGTATCATCGCACATCAAAGAACACAAATAGGAATTTTAAAATCAGTCGGTTACACTAACAGAAGCATTATTTTCCATTATGTTTCATATGGTTTCTGGCTTGTTTTGGCCGGTGCTGTTTTAGGACTGATTATTGGACCATTGACACTACCAAATCTATTCTATCCGTCAATGAGTGCTACATATATTTTGCCTGAATGGAAACCGGCATGGAGCATGAACTTTGTTTATGTTGCAGTATTGATGGTATTGTCATCTTTAGCTGTTTCATTTTTAGCTGTAAGAAGCATTTCAAAGGAAAATCCTGCAGATACCATAAGGCCAAAAGCCCCTAAGATTTCATCATCAGGATTTGTGGAAAAACTGGGCTTCTGGAATAAGCTGGGTTTCAATATTCGCTGGAATTATCGTGATGCCAAAAGAAACAAGTTTCGAGCATTAATGACAATAATTGGCGTAATAGGATGTACTGCACTTCTAGTATCCGCATTCGGAATGTATGATGGAATGCATGACTTGAAGGAATGGGAATACTCACAGATCAATCATTATGACTCCAAATTAATCATTGATGAAGAAGCAAGCATATCAAGTGTTGACGATATTGCAGATGAGGTCAATGGTGACAAGCTGATGGAAGGCGCAATTGAAATCGAATCGGACACGGCCAAAAAGTCCGGATCGCTACTTGTATTGAATGACACAAGCCTTGTAACTCCAACAGACTATGACTGGAATAGGATTGAAATTGGCGATGATGAAGTATCCATTTCACAAAAGATGGCTGACTTATTGGATGTTGGTGTTGGCGATACAGTCAAATGGCATATCATGGGTTCCGATAAATGGGTATCCACAAAAATAGATAAGATTCATGCAGATCCGATTTCACAAGGATTTATAATGTCTGCAGATAAACTTGAAGATTTGGACTTGAACTACACTCCAACAAGCATAGTTACATCCGAACATGTTGATAAGAACTATTCAGATATCAAAGCTGTCAATTCAATGGATGACATGACGTCAAGCTGGGATGAAATGACTGAATCAATGATGCTTCTGGTTTATATTTTGATATTCTTCGCATGTCTTTTGGCAATTGTGGTGCTTTATAATTTGGGATTGCTGTCATTTACAGAAATCGAGCGTGAAATTGCAACATTGAAAGTATTGGGCTTTAAGACAAGCGCTCTTAGAAGATTGCTATTAACACAAAACCTATGGTTTACAGCTATTGGATTTATTTTAGGTCTTCCAGTTGGTTATTACATTTTAGATATAATGTGGCAGTCCTCAGGAGATTCTTTCTACATATTGCCTTCAATATCACTTTCAAATTTCATACTAACTGCCGTGATAACATTTGCATTATCAATACTTGTTAACCTGATGTTTTCAAGAAAAATCAAAAAGTTAGACATGGTAGAATCACTTAAAGGTGTTGAATAAAATGTTATTCAAAAAAATGATAAGAGATATAAGGAATCATAAGATTCAATTTATCTCCATATTTCTAATGGCCTTTTTGGGTGTTTATGTATTTGTTGGTTTTGGAGCCGAATCATTCGGTTTTGAAGAAACCGCCAATCAGTATTATGGTGAAACAAATCTTGCTGACGGCTGGATTTACACCTCTAACCGGGATAATGATTTTGTGGATAAGGTAAATAATCTGTCACTCACAAAAGACTCAGAACGCCAGCTTATTGTAAATTCGATAGCCGATTTTGACAACGACCCCGACATCACGCTGCATTTTCTGGAGGATGATGACATATCCCAGTTTTATCTGGTTAAAGGTGAAGAGTTTAATCTTTCTGACGGTGATGGAGTATGGCTTGACACCCGTTTCGCTGAAGCAAAGAATTTAAGCGTTGGCGATAATATTTCATTTACCTTTGAAGGAGTGACAATGGAAAAGGAAATTAAAGGTTTAGGTTATTCGCCGGAACACCTGTATCAGACATCAGATTCATCAATGATACCTGATTATACTAAAATGGGCTTTGCTTACTTGTCATATAAGGCATTTCCTTTAAGTGATGTTCCATATAATGTATTGCTTGTTAAGTATGATGGAAACTCATCAGCTTATGAAAAACAGCTGGATGATGACCTGGATTACTCCACATTCATGCCTAGAGCTCAGCATCCAAGTTACGCAGAGTTCCAGGATGAAACTGAACAGCATCAGATGATGACTGATGTCATTCCGGTAATATTCATAGTCATAGCTATGCTGACATTACTGACAACAATGACTAGGATAATCAACAATCAGAGAACTCAAATTGGTATTTTAAAGGCTTTAGGTTTTAAAAATCGCACAATAATGTTTCATTATATTTCCTATGGATTCTGGATGGTATTGGCTGGAAGCATTTTAGGGCTGATTTTAGGGCCTTTAACATTGCCCCCGATAATGTTTGATGAAATGGCGGACCTGTATTCAATTCCATATTGGCTTACGGGATTCAATATCAGTTTTATTATTGTAACTGTTCTGATGGTTGTCCTGGCAGCATTGATTTCATACTTCGCATGCAGAAACATTGTAAACGAATCTCCATCAAGTGCAATAAGGCCAAAGGTTCCAAAGGTATCCACTTCGGGATTTCTGGAAAAACTGGGATTGTGGAAGAAGTTTTCATTCAATGTGCGCTGGAATTATCGTGATGCAAAAAGAAATAAATTCAGAGCACTGATGAGTATTTTCGGTGTATTGGCATGCACATTAATCATTGTAGCATCATTTGGATGTATGGACGGCTTTGATGAGATGAAGGAATGGTCATATGAAGAAATAAATCACTATTCTTCAAAACTGGTTCTGGAAGATAATGCTACCTCATCACAGATTGACTACATTGTCGATGATGTCGGTGGCGAGAAGCTGATGGAAAGCGCAATAGAAATCAAATCGGGTGACGTTAAAAAATCGGGTGTTGTCACAGTGCTTGACGATAACGATTTATACACTCCAACAGATGATGAAAAAAATCCTATAGAAATTTCAGACAGTGAAGTGTCACTCTCTAAAAAGATGGCACAGCTATTGGATGTCAAAGAGGGAGATACTGTAAAATGGCATATAATGGGCTCCGATAAATGGGTTAACACCACTGTTGATAAGATTCATTCAGATCCGACTTCACAGGGTATCATCATATCAAAAGAGAAACTGGATGATTTGGGATTAAATTACACTACAACAAGCGTAATCTCTTCAAAAGATGTCCATGAAAACTACACTGGAGTAAAAACAATATTTTCAATGGATTCTCTAACTGACAGTTGGGATGATATGATGGAATCATCAATGACAGTCATATATCTGCTTGCAGGTTTTGCATCATTGCTGTCTGTTATTGTATTGTACAACCTGGGATTGCTGTCATTTACTGAAATTAAACGGGAATTTGCAACATTAAAAGTTTTAGGTTTCAAATCCTCTCAATTGAGAAAGCTATTGCTGACTCAGAACCTGTGGTTTACAACAATAGGATTTGTAATTGGTGTTCCGTTGGGCCGTGAAGTCCTACAGTACCTTTGGGGAACAATGGGAGACTCATTCTATCTGAATGCCCACATTTCACTTAAAACATTGATAATAACATTCTTGATTACGTATGTAATTTCTATTCTTGTTAATTTGATGTTTTCAGGTAAAATTAAAAAATTAAACATGGTTGAATCTCTAAAGGATAATGAATAATTATCTTTTAGAGAAAATTATATATATAATATATATTTATAAATATATTGATAATTATTATCGATGCTTTGGGAAATTTTTCTAATTTTGGAGTTTTCCTTTGCTAAATGGTGAAATGATGAATATATTTGGTTTATTCGATTTTAATGGAAATGATAAATATTTTTCAGATAAGGAAACTGTGAAAAAACGTGCGCTGAAAATATTTGGAATATTTTTCATTATTGCAATAGCCATGTCAAGTTTTACTTTATTGGGCTTTTTATTTTTCTTTCTGCTCTTATTTTCCTTAGGTGGAATATTTCTTGTAGAGTATTATAGTGACGAATTGGACAAAAAATATGGATTGTATAATTTCAATAATTTTAGAGGATATTCACGACAAATTGGCGCATTTACTCTTTTGGGTTTTTCAACAACAGCATTAGCTTTGCTCTTAATATGTTTATGTGCGGATATTAACGTATACACATCAATTTTACTATCTATCATCTTTTCATTGCCATTTTTGGCAATAGGTTTGAGATTTAAAACATTTAATGATGCTAGCCTGGAAGAAAACGGTAAAATAGTATATGATGCAGGATATGAACCTAATTATTATTGTCCAGTTTTAGCTATCTGTTGTTATTTGGGTTATGTTCAAGGATTTTTTGAAACTTCATCAACAAATATAATTGCTTTAATAATTTCATCATCATTCTGCTTCATTTGGCTGGTATTTCCCGATAAAATCAATAAATATATACCATTTGAAAATAGAAATAAAAAAGGAGAAGCAATATATTTAGCAATAGCATTGATTATATTTTTCATATTATTCAGTCAATTCACTACTGTTCCATTTGTAAAACTAATGGGATTTGTAGATTGAATGAGGATGTGAACTAAATATCAAAAACCGATAGGACGAGTAATTATGTTTAATTTTAATGAACCAATATCTAAAAAAATGCTCTTTTGATATTTGTGGGCATGTGTAGCTTTTTTGCTGTTGTTATATTTTATTCTTTTAAAATAAATTTATTTTCAATTGTTTTTGAAATATCTGTGATTTTCACATTTTTAGGCGGCTTTATCTATACATTTTTTCACAATGAATTAAATGAGAAATTTCATTTTAAAAGAGAATATTTTAAGAGTTATACGACTGAGGCATTTGGTTATATTTCATTTTATGGTTCGTCAATTGCTGTTTTTTTATTTTTGTTTTTTTTATATGATATTGGAATATTTAAATCAGTTTTATATGCATTAATCTATCTGTTGCCTTTTTTAGGTGTTAGTTTGAGATTCAATGCATTTGGTGATGAAAGCAGATGGATTGGTGATAAAGAAGTAATAGGCTACAGACCTTTATATTTTCTTTGGTGTGCAATGTTTGTTGTTTTGCAGGGTTATTATTCTGCATTTCACTGTTCTTCTATAGCTGGCGGAGTCATTATTTTCATCATTACAACATTAAGTTATTTGTGGATTATATTTCCTGATAAGGTTAACAAATATCTGCCATTTGACAATAGGGAACTCATTGGACTCATAATCTATCTTGGTTTTATATTGGTTGTATTTTCATTGTTAATTAATCAATTTGATACAGTTACTTTTACTGGATTGATGCAAAGTTGGAGGGATTAAATATGGATGCAAAACAAATTATAGCAATAATTATTCCAATAGCAATATTCATGTTTAGAAGATATATAAGTATTCTCATAACGCTTCCTATTTTGATAATAGGTTGTATTGTCACTTATTATTTCTATACAAAATCAAAAGAGGATAAATTTTTAAAAGGAGCTTTGTCCTTATATGGATTGAATTTCTTTTTCATTTTCATAGGGTTTTTATCATTATTATTCTTTTAAAAACCCTAATTTTTTCACTAAAATTTAAATCTTATTTTTTTCTTATAGTATATTATGTCATTATCTAAAAAGATGCTTAGAGACATTAAAATCAATAAAACACAATTCATTTCAATATTTTTAATGGCTTTTCTGGGCATTTTTGCATTCTGTGGGGTTTGTGGGGAGTATTATGGTCTTGAACAGACCAGTTCAGATTTTTACAGTGAAACTAATCTTGCTGATGGATGGATTTATAATACTACCATTACAGATGATGCCTTGGATGAAATAAACAATTTCACAACAGATAGTGAAAAGCAGCTTGTCGTTCAGTCTGTGGGAAACTTTTCAAATGATCCCGACATCACTCTGCATTTTGTAGAGGATAATGAAATATCTAAATTTTATGTGTCTGAAGGTGAGGACTTTAATCTGTCTGATAATTCTGGTGTATGGCTTGATAAAAGATTTGCCGATGCACAGAATCTGACTGTTGGAGATAACATTTCATTTGATTTTAATGGAATTTCAATAGAAAAAGAGATTAAAGGAATCGGTTATTCTCCGGAATATGTTTATGAAGCATCCCCAACTTCAATAATTCCTGATTTTAAGGATATGGGTTTTGCTTACATGTCTCATAAGGCATTTCCAACTGATATTCAGTATAATGTTTTGCTGGTTAAATTCAATGATACACCGGATGATTTCAAGCAATCTCTGGATGATTCTGTGGATTATCTCTCATTTACAAAGCGTGATGACCATGTCAGCGTTGCCCAGTTCAATGAGGAAATGGCTCAGCACAAAATGATAGGTAACGTTTTTCCAATTGTATTTATTCTTGTCACATTTCTTACTCTTTTAACAACAATGACTCGTATAATTGCTCATCAAAGAACTCAAATCGGTGTTTTAAAGGCTGTTGGGTATAAGAACAGAACAATCATTTTCCATTATATGTCCTATGGATTCTGGCTGGTGCTTGCCGGTGCGGTTTTAGGTCTGATTTTGGGGCCTATGATTATTCCGGATCTGTTTTATCCTACCATGACTGCCAGATATTCACTTCCTGAATGGAATCCGGGCTTTGACATCAGTTTTGTTATTGTGGCTGCGTTGATGGTGATATCTTCACTTGCGGTTTCCTATTTTGCCGCCCGCAACATTTCAAAGGAAAATCCTGCAAATACCATGAGGCCTAAAGCTCCGAACATTTCCTCTTCGGGATTTCTTGAAAAATCAGGGGTCTGGAAAAAACTTTCATTCAATCTTCGCTGGAATTACCGTGATGCAAAAAGAAACAAGTTCAGGGCATTGATGGCAATTGTCGGTGTAATGGGCTGTGTAGCTCTTCTAGTATCTGCATTCGGTATGGGCGATTCGATGGATAACTTAAAGACATGGGAATATGATGACATTTCACATTTTGAATCCAAATTGATTATTGACAGCGGCGCTTCACTTGCAGATATTGACAGCGTAACCGATGAAGTCAACGGCAGTCAAATTATGGAGCAAGCTATTGAAATAAAGGCTCAAGGAAATGAGGAGACTGCAATGTTACTTGTATTAAATGACACGGATTTGATATCTCAGACAGATAAGAATGAAAATCCTATTAATTTGTCTGCTACAGATATATCACTTTCACAAAAAATGGCAGAAAGTCTTGATGTTGGTGTCGGCGATACTATAAAATGGCACATCATAGGCTCTGACGATTGGATAACCTGTAAAGTAACCAATATTCATGGCGAGCCGTTAAGTCAGGGAATCATTTTATCCATGGATGAATTGGATGACTTGGATTTGGATTTTGCTCCGACTAGCATCATAACTTCCGAAAAAGTGGATAGCGATTATGATTCAATAAAAAGCGTCAGCTCAATTGACGAAATGGTTGATGCATGGGATACGATGACATCTTCTGTAATGATGATGGTTTCAATTCTAATTTTCTTTGCAGTGCTTCTGGCTATTGTGGTGCTTTATAATTTGGGTATACTGTCATTTACTGAAATTGAACGTGAAATAGCTACATTAAAAGTGTTGGGCTTTAAAACTGGTGATTTAAGAAAGCTTTTATTAACGCAGAACCTTGTAGTTACAGCAATAGGATTCATATTGGGAATTCCTTTGGGATTCTATCTGATGACGCTCATGATGGATGCTGCCGGAGAGTCTCTCTATTATATTCCTTCTCTGACTCTTGGAAACATTGCTTTAAGCGCAGTTATAACATTTACTGTGTCTATTGTTGTTAATCTGCTATTTTCAGGTAAAATCAAAAATTTGAATATGGTTGAAGCCCTCAAAGATGTTGAATAATCTTTAAACTGGCTGTCCGTTGATGCTGATTAATTTCCTTACAAAGCTGTTTTGCCTAAAATCAATAGAATTAATATTTTTTGCTTATGTTTTTTGAAGTATTAAACATTGCTTTTTGAAATTGGGCAAAACTTTAAATATTTTTGCACACAATATAATAACACTTATTTTGGGGATGTGTCATGAAAACTCAAACAATTTTAGACAAATTTGAAGCTGTATCCACAACTATTAATGTCCTTGAAAAAGGAAATGGGGAATATTTAACATTCAATGAGTTTGGTGTGGTTCCAGTTAAGTGTGATATTCGTTTTATTTTGCAAGGCGATGATTATGCAGTTGAAGACGAATTCTATGTGGACACGATAATTTTGGATACAAGTGATGACTGCATAACATTTGAATTAGCTAACAATACTAAGCAAATGCTATATCCTGAAGATATTTTGGAGCTTGATGTCACTAAAATTTCACAAAGCAGGTATTTGGAAGCTATTATTGAAGATAAATGTAGTTTGGAGGGATTATTTTAATTTTATTTTTTTTACATTAACATATCATAATATTGTGATATGAAAATATTTATATATATTAACATTATAAAATATGAAGTAGATATAATTTAATGTGATTAAAAATGGCAGACAATAAAAATCTTGAAAATAACAATGATGATGTATGTGAAGTAGTATGTACGCATCAGGATGTTGTTGATCGTGTAAAGGATCGTATGATTGAAGAAGACCAATATTCTGAATTAGCTGAGTTTTTTAAAATATTTGGTAATCCTACAAGATTAAAAATACTTTCATTACTGGCTATCGAAGATTTATGTGTTTGTGATATTTCTGAAACATTAAATTTAAATCAAACTACTGTTTCAAATCAATTAAGAATATTAAGAGCAAATAATATTGTAAAATATCAGAAAGAAGGTAAAATGGCAAGATATTCACTTACAGATTTACACATCGAAATGATATATAAAGTTGGTTTGGAACACATTTTAGAATAAATTTAATGGTGTTTTAAATGACAGAAAATAGATGTTATGAACCGGATTGTGATGAAAAAGACTGTCACAATCCTGAACATTTCAATTTCATTTGTTTTGATCCTAATTGTGAAGAAATTCATTGTGAAAATAGACAGCACTTTGATAAGCAATTATTAAAAGACTATCAGGCAAATACTGATTTAAGTGTCCATGACCACAGAGAAGAAATAGATTATGATGAAGACGTGGATATAAACATTTGCGGCTGTCCTGATTGTGCAGATGACCACGAGCATGATCACGACCACGAGCATGAGGATTCTTGTAGCGATCCTGATTGTGATTGTCATGATCACAATCATGAACATGAACATGAACATGAACATGAACATGAACATGAACATGAACATGAACATGAACATGAACATGAACATGAACATGAACATGAACATGAACATGAACATGAACATGAGGATTCTTGTTGTGATGATGATTGTTGTTCTGATGAGCATGAGCATCATCATGAGCATGAGGATTCTTGTTGTGATGATGATTGTTGTT
Source organism: Methanobrevibacter sp. (assembly GCF_045603845.1). Classification (GTDB taxonomy): domain Archaea; phylum Methanobacteriota; class Methanobacteria; order Methanobacteriales; family Methanobacteriaceae; genus Methanocatella. Next base: position 17,878 of record NZ_JAZUMY010000108.1, on the reverse strand, counting down.
CTGATGAGCATGATCACGACCATGAACATGAAGAAAAGGATTCTTGCAGCGATCCTGATTGTGATTGTCATGATCACGACCATGATCACGAGCATGAAGAAAAGGACACCTGTTCCGACCCGGACTGTGGCTGTCATGACCATGACCGCGATGACGATGATATCGAAATAAGCATTTGTGGCTGTCCTGACTGTGCAGATGATGACCATGACCACGATCACGGACATGACCACGGGCATGGGGAAGAGGAACTCTTAGCTGAAGGAAAACCTTTGATTGCTAACAGACCTATCCAAATCATTGTTGCAAGCGGAATTATGTTTGCAGCAGGCCACATTTTAGAATTCTTATCATTCAATTCAACTGTTGTCACAATCATTTTCATGATTGCCGCTGTGATTGCAGGTTATGAGATTGCAGGAATGGCTTACAGGTCACTGGTTAAAAGACACACTGTCGGTCCGGCAATGCTTATGTGTATTGCTTGTGTTGCTTCATTCATTATCGGACACCCTGAAGAAGGTGCTGCTGTAACATTCCTTTACTATATTGCAGAATTCCTTGAAGACTATGCTGAGCACAGGGCAAAACGTTCAATCAAATCTTTAGTTGAAATCGCTCCTGAAACCGCCAGGGTTAAAGTTGGAGATTCCGAAGAGCTGAAAAATGTTGATGATGTAAACATCGGCGATATTGTAATCGTCAAACCGGGAGATAAAGTCCCATTGGACGGTAATGTTATTTCAGGTTCATCTTCTGTCAATCAGGCTTCCATTACTGGTGAAAGCGTTCCAGTCCTTAAGGAAGTTGGAGATGAAGTATTTTCAGGAACTGTTAACGAAGACGGATACTTTGAAATGGTTGTAACCAAAAGGGCAAAAGATTCTGTGATTTCCAAGATTGTAACATTGGTTAAAAGATCACAGCTTAACAGGTCTGAAACAGAGTCTTTGGTTGAAAAGGTTGCTAAATACTATACTCCTGTAATGATGGTTGCCGCAGCTTGTGTTGCATTCATTCCACCATTGTTATTCGGTCAGAACCTGGTTGACTGGGTTTATAAGGCTCTTTCACTTCTGGTAATTTCATGTCCTTGCGCTTTCCTGATTTCAACACCTGTTGGTATGGTGTCTGCCATCACATCCGCAACAAGAAACGGTGTTTTGATTAAGGGAAGTACCTATGTTGAGGAAATGAAAGGCATAAAAGCAGTAATATTTGATAAAACAGGCACATTGACTGAAGGTAAATTGGAGCTAAGCGAAATTGAAGTTTTGGATGATTCAATCTCAAAAGAGGATGCTGTTAAAATTGCGGCTTCTCTGGAAAACCAATCTTCACACCCTATTGCACAGGCTATTGTAAATTATGCTACAATGAATGACATAGAATTTGAAGAGATAAACGATTTCAAAAACGTTCCTGGAAAAGGAATTGTCGGTTTCATTGATGGTGAGCAGTATTATGCGGCCAATGAATCGCTGATTGAAGGCAGCAGCTTTGAAATATCACATGAGGATGTCAACAAATACTCTGCAGAAGGTAAAACTGTGGTATTTGTCGGAAACTCCCAAAATGTTTTGGCATTAATTACAGTATCCGATAAAATCAGGGATAACGCTTCAGAGGTCATTGCTGATTTAAACAAACAGGGCGTACAGACTGTAATGTTGACTGGTGATAACAAGATTGCGGCCCACAAGGTTGCAGATGAAATAGGAATAAAATATGTTTATTCCAATCTGATGCCTGAAGATAAGTTAAACATACTGGATACAATCAGAAATAAATTCGGTGATGTGGCTATGGTTGGTGACGGTATTAACGATGCACCGGCACTGGCCAGGGCAAATATCGGTATTGCCATGGGTGCTGCAGGATCTGACGTTGCTATTGAAACGGCTGATGTTGCATTGATGCAGGATGATATATCCAAATTGCCTTATTTGTTCTCTTTAAGCCATAAGACAATGAGCATCATCAAACAGAACATCACAGTAGCTATTGCAGTCAAGTTACTCTGTGTAGTATTGGCTATCCTGGGAATAATCACATTGATGATGTCTGTCGGTTTCGGGGACTTGGGATTAACCCTCTTGGTTATCCTGAATTCATTCAGAATTGGAATGGTGAAAGATCCACTATTCTAATTCCACTTTTTATTTTTTGGTATTACTAAAAATTTAAATAATTTAGATGAGCCTAATTTTGATATAACTAAATATTATTGTTTGTTTAACCTAAAAAAGCTCTAATAATCGAATAATTTATATACTAAAATGTACTAATCTATATTTAAGTAATATTACTTAATTTTTATATTTGAAAATTTGACATTTGGGAGATGAAAAATATGGTAAGAAGATATGTTGATGAAGCTTTAAAACACAAGCATGCATTAATTTTTGCAGCGGGTGTTGCAACAGCTATTGTAGGTAAAAAAGTACTGGAATCTGAAGCAGTTAAAGATGCAACCACTAAAGGAATGGCTGCAGTTATGGCTGCTAAAAAGGACGCTGAAGAAGCATTCCAGGACATGAGAGAAAACGCTGAAGACATTGTTGTCGATGCAAACTCTGAAGTCAAAAAAGAAATCTATGTAACTGAAGATGAAGAAGAATAATCTTTCTTCATTTTTTTAACCATTATCAAAAAATTTTATTTACTTTTTGAACATATTATTATTGATGTTTAGTGAAAATAATGTTGATGTATTGCTCGGAAACCCTAAAAAGGCACTGTTAAGCATGTCAATACCCTTAATTATATCACTATTGATATCAAGTTTATATAATCTAATTGATGCGATGTGGGTGTCTTCACTCGGTGCAGATGCACTTGCAGGCGTCGGATTTGTAACTCCAATATTCATGATTTTAATAGGATTCGGTAACGGGCTTGGTGCAGGTTCCGCTTTTGCATTATCAAAATATATCGGTGAAAAAAACAAACAGAAAGCCGACAACGGTTCAATACATTCGATATTAATTACAATTGTTATTTCCATTATTTTAACTGTTATTCTGTTAATATTCTTAAAGGATATTCTGATTTTAATGGGTGCCGGCCAGACTGTTGACTTTGCAATGGATTATGGTGTTGTTATTGCCACAGGTTCAGTATTTGTAATATTGTCCAATGCGCTCTATGGGATTTTCAGGGGCGAAGGAGACTCATCAAGGCCAATGTATGCAATGATTGCATCAGCCATTTTGAATATGGTATTGGATCCGATATTTATTTACACATTGGGTCTAGGAGTAACCGGTGCAGCTCTTGCAACTCTGATTTCATCATTGTTTGTGATACTTGTCTTAAGTTACTGGTTTTATATTAAAAAAGACACTTATTTAAAGCCAAATTTAGCTAATTTCAAGTTCAAAAAGGAAATAACATTCGATATCGTAAAAGTAGGTCTTCCGGCAAGCCTGCAGCTTCTCAACAACGCATTTTTTGCGGCAGTATTCTCAGCACTTCTTGCATTCATATCCTCAACTGATTCCGTTGCTGTATATTCAACCGGCTGGAGGGTTGTTACAATAGGAACAACTCCTATTTTGGCTATTGGAACTGCTCTGATATCAGTTATCGCTGCTAATTATGGTGCCCGCAATTACGAAAATATTGGGATTGCTCACAGATATTCAATGAAAATATCAATGATTTTTGCAGTTCTCGTGATGATTTTAACAATCATATTTGCTCCGCAAATTGCGTCAGTATTCTCTTCAGGAAGCAGTGCAAGGATATCTGGCGAGTTAACCAGCTTTTTTATGTGGATTGTGCTTTACTATCCGACTATGGCAGTTGGTGTGGCTTCAACTTATGTTTTCCAGGGAATTGGTCGTGGAATAACTGCAATGTTTCAGACAATATTGCGGGAAACAGGTTTTACATTGGCTTTTGCCTTACTGTTCACTTTGGTATTTAACTGGGGTGTCTGGGGTGCCTGGATGGGCATTGTATTGGGTGAGGTTGTTTCAAATAATATCACTTTAATATGGGCTGATTTGACAATTAAACACCTATTAAAATAATTTTTTTTAATCTTTTTTTTAGTATTATATAATTCATCAATTACATGTTTTGATCAATATTTTATAGTAATTTTTAAATACTTTCAAATTTAAATTATCTATTAGTAATATCATTTTTTATATAAGTATTACTTATTTAATATATTTTTATAATTATGTAATACTATCTAGATATTACTTTAATAAATTATTATTTATTTAAAGAGGAATAAAAATGGATAAAAAGATTATTATTGGTGCAGTTATTGCTGTTTTAGCTGTAGTTGGTATAGCAGCATTCGCTTTGGGTGGGGGAAGCACTGAACATGCTCCTAATGAGTTAGTAGCTTGTGTTGCTGCTCACGGTGAAGAACCAGAATTTGGTTTCGACCCAATGCATGGTTGGGGATACCACGATTCAGGAACAGAACCGCTCATACAAAGTACAATTCTTAAAAGAGATAAAGACAATAATTTCGTAAATGATTTGGCAACAAGTTATAACATTTCTGATGATTATAAAACATACACTGTAGAAATACGTGATGATGTAAAATTCACAGATGGTTCTCAGTTAACTGCTAATGATGTAGCATTCTCATATAATAAAGCTAAAGAATTAGGAGAAGGAGCAGATTTAAGTTCTATGCTTGAAGCTAAGGCAGATGGTAATAAAGTAGTATTCACTTTAAACAAATCAGATTCAACATTTATTAACAAATTGACTGATGTCGGAATTGTTCCAGAAGCAGGATATAATGAAGATTCATACGGTCAAAACCCAATCGGTTCAGGACCTTATAAATTAGCTCAATGGGATAAAGGACAACAATTTATCTTAGAAAAAAATCCTGATTACTATGGTCCGGAACCATACTTTGAAAAAATAACTAACTTGTTCTTAGACCCTGATGCAGCATTTGCAGCTGTTAAAAATGGTGATGTAGACATTGCAGAAGTACAGCTTGCATATGCAAATGAAACAGTAGACGGTTACCACTTAGAATACTTCGATTCAATAGATGTACGTGGTATATCTTTACCAACCCAAAATGATACAGGAAAAATGAGTGAAGATAATATAACTATTGGTAATAATGTAACTGGTGATCCTGCAATAAGGGAAGCATTGAACATTGGTATTAATAGACAAGAGTTATTGGATGGTGCATTCAATGGATATGGTAACATATCATTCACTGGTGTAGCAAGCCAATTACCTTGGGCATTTGATTCCACATTTGAAGATGGTAATGTAGACCAAGCAAAAGCAGTTCTTGCTGAAGCAGGATGGAATGATACTGATGGCGATGGAATCGTAGAGAAAAATGGTACCAAAGCCGAATTTTCCGTTTACTATAATTCAAAAGCAACTGAAAGACAAGCAATTGCAGTAGCTGTTGCAGAACAAGCTAAAGAAATTGGTATCGAAATTACACCTGTCGGTGGAAGTTGGGATGATATTGACCCTAACAAATACTCTCAGGGTGTAGTTTGGGGATTCGGTTCAGCAGATCCATTTGAAATTGAACATCAATATGATTCAAGAGTAGCTTGTGTAGGTTATGACAATCCTGAAGCGCTCAACGACTCTTCAGTAGATTCATCAATCGACTCAGCAATGTCTCAAGATGTAAACAGTTCATATGCTACCTGGAGCCAAGCAGCTCAACAAGCTAACTCAAATTATCCATTCTTATGGATTGGAACTGTTGATTACACATACTTTGTCAGCGATTCCTTAGACATTTCTAATGGTACACACCTTATTTATCCTCACGGTGGAGATATATGGGGTAATATCTACGATTGGAAACGTATTAACACAACATCAACTGACAAATAAGTAAAATGATTTATTTTTATAAATCATTTATTTTTTCTTTTTTTTAAGTAAATTTATACGAGATGGTTAAAATTAACAGTAAAAAATTAGTTAAATTTTTAGGATATAAGGCCATTAGATTACTAATTTTATTAATTGTTATTGCAGCAATCAGTTTTATAATGATACAACTGTCTCCAATTGATCCAGTTAAAGCTTATCTCGGACAAAGAATTATTAGCCAAGAACAATTGGCTATTATAGGTGAATATTGGGGAACTAATTTATCGTTAACTGAAAGAGTATTGGGTTGGCTTCAAACTTTAGCATCTGGAAGTATGGGTTTTTCATTAATATATAGAGTACCTGTAACTGAAGTGATTGTCCAAAAATTCACAGCATCATTAACTCTTATGGTGGTTTCATGGGTAATTTCTGCTATTGTGGGTTTTGGCTTGGGCGTAATTGCCGGTGCAAAAGAAGGAACTTTAATCGATAAAGCAATTAAAACTTATTGTTACATATTACAATCTACTCCTACATTTTGGATAGGGTTAGTACTTTTAATGGTTTTCTCAGTATACTTAGGCTGGTTCCCTATAGGACTTTCAGTTCCAATTGGGCAATTATCTGACACTGTCACGTTTTGGCAGTGGTTATATAGGTTGATATTACCTGCAATAACTTTAAGTATTGTAGGAATTGCTTCTTTAACCATGTATACAAGAGATAAACTTATCAGTGTTAAAAAAAGTGATTATTTCTTGTTTGCGCAAGCTAGAGGTGAAAGTTTCTGGGGAATAATTAAAAATCACGGAATAAGGAACATATTGCTCCCAGCAATTACAATTCAGTTTTTATCATTTAATGAATTATTTGGTGGAACAATCCTTGTAGAACAGGTATTTGCATATCCTGGTATCGGCCAGGCAACAGTAGCTGCAGGTTTAAGGTCAGATGTTCCATTATTGTTGGGTATTGTTATTATATCAGCCATATTCGTGTTTACAGGAAATTTCATAGCGGATATAATTTATGAATATGTTGATCCAAGAATTAGGAGTGAGGATGATGAGTGATTTACCATGGTATAATAGAGGATTGTTCAGCTCCCTTAATTTAAGACAAAAAACGCTTTTAACAATAGCTCTCACAGGTTTGCTTTTATTAATCATTTTCATTAGTGGAATGATGATTGATGCTAATTTGCCTACTGATTTTGCTATGAAGATGAAACCTCCTTCATTTGAACATATTTTTGGTACTGATTGGATGGGTAGAGACATGTTCATCAGAACATTGAAAGGTTTAAGCTTAAGCATCATGATTGGATTGGCAGCTTCAATAATTTCCAGTATTATTGCTACAATTTTGGCTTTTGTTGCAAGTTTTAACAAGTTCTGTGATGAGTTAGTATCCTGGTTAATCGATTTATTTGCTTCAATACCTCATATATTATTAATTATGATGATATCTATTGGATTAGGTAAAGGAGCATTTGGTGTAATAATGGCTGTAGCATTTTCACATTGGGTTAACTTAACAAGGGTTTTAAGAGCAGAAGTACTTCAAATTAACACGTCTGAATATGTGGCTTTATCCAAAAAATTTGGTAAAAGTAAATTATGGATTGCAAAAGAACATATTTTGCCTTTGGTATTGTCCCAGATTTTTGTAGGAACATTATTGGTATTTCCTCATGCTATTATGCACGAATCAAGCGTAACCTTTTTAGGATTTGGTTTATCACCACACGAACCGGCAATTGGTATTATCTTATCTGAATCTATGACTTATCTTGCTATGGGTGCTTGGTGGTTAGCATTCTTCCCAGGTTTAGCATTGCTGATAGTTGTATTGCTGTTTGATATTATTGGAGAAAATCTAAAACGATTATTTGATCCTTCACAGGCGAATAACTAGGATTTTGGTGATATTATGGGAAATTTATTGGAAGTAAATAATTTATCAATATCTTTTACACAATATGTTCAAGGATTAAATAGGCATAACACTAAAGTTATATCTGATTTAACAATTGATATTAATGAAAGTGAGATTGTTGCAGTATTGGGGTCAAGTGGTTCTGGTAAAAGTCTTTTAGCTCATTCAATATTGGGTATTCTGCCATATAATGCTAATGTAACTGGAGAACTCAAATATGAAGGTAATGTTTTAGACCAGGAATTAAAAGAGAAATTAAGAGGAAAAGAAATTTGTTTAATTCCTCAATCTGTAAATTACCTTGATCCTTTAATGAAAGTATCTGAACAGGCCATTGGTGAATGTCAGGACGAAAAGGAACATGATGAGAAAAAAGTAAGGCAAAGGGAAATTTTTGCTAAGTACGGTTTGGATGAAAGTGTGGATGATTTATATCCTTTTGAATTGTCTGGTGGTATGGCAAGAAAGGTACTCTTGTCTACTGCATTGATTGGGGATCCTGATTTGTTAATTGCTGATGAACCGACACCGGGGCTTGATGCTAAAAGTGTTGAAGAAACAATACAGGATATTAGAAGCTTAAAAGAACATGGAAAAGGTGTTTTGTTAATTACTCATGAAATCGATGTTGCCCTAAAAACTGCAGATAGAATTGCAATTTTTTATTCAGGTTATGTGATTGAAATCAATGATGTAGAAAACTTTAAAGATGCAGATAATGTGTTGCATCCATATACTAAAGCTTTAATTAATGCATTGCCAAGAAACGGTTTCAAATTAACTGAAGGTGTCCAGCCATTAGGTGAGGTTACAGGATGTCCTTATTATGAAAACTGCCCAATACGTTCGGATAAGTGTGAAAATAACATTCCTGAACTTGAAGAGCATGATAATGTAATGATTAGATGTTTCAATTTCAAGGAGGTTAATAATGGAGCTTAAAGCAGAAAATATTTCATTTTCATATAATAAGAAAAGACAAATATTAAAGGATGTTTCATTGTCTGTCAACAGTAATCAGATTATTGGTTTAATCGGGGATAGTGGTAGTGGTAAATCCACATTATGTAAGATTATGGCAGGATACATTTCTCATTATTCTGGTAATGTTACTTTGGATGGTAAGGAAATTCCAGATAGGGATTATTATCCGGTACAATTAATTTTTCAGCATCCAGAAAAGACAATGAATCCTAAATGGAAGATGGAAAAAGTATTGAATGAAGCATGGACTCCTACCCAGGAATTAAAGGACACTTTTGGTCTTAAAGACTCATGGTTAACACGTTGGCCTAGCGAGCTTTCCGGAGGGGAATTGCAGCGTTTCAGCATAATCAGAGCTCTTAATCCAAAAACAAAATTCATCATTGCGGATGAGATTAGTACCATGCTTGATGCTGTAACACAGGTACAGATATGGGAAGCACTCATAAATCATGCTAAAGCTAACCATATTGGTATATTGGCCGTTAGCCATGATCCAGAATTGCTTGAAGTCATCTGTGATGATATTTTGTATTTCAATGAGATTAACAATCTTTAAAAATACTTTTTCTTTTTTTATTTTTTTAATTACTGTGATAATTTTATAATAAAATGGTATATTAATGATTAAGCACCATTAATATCTTTTAAATATATTTTTTCGTCACATATAGTTTCAACTAAAGGCATATCGTGACTTACAAGTAAAAAACCCATATTTCTTTTTTTAACTATTTTTAAAACAGAATCAATGATTTGCACTTGAGTAATTGCATCAAGCATTGTTGTCATTTCATCTGCAATTAGGAATTTGGTTTCGGGATTTAGTGACCGTACTACAGAGAATCTTTGTAGTTCTCCTCCGGACAGTTCCTGTGGGAAACGTGTTAGCCAGGATTTCTGAATACCAAATTCAGATAGTACATCGTCAGGCACATCCCAGGATTCCTCTAAAACTTGTTTCATTTTCCATTTTGGATTCATTACTTTTTCAGGATGTTGGTAAATTAACTGAACAGGTTTAAATCCATTTTTGGGGAGAGGTTTGTCATCGAATATTACATTGCCTTCGTATTTTGTAACATAACCAGATAAAATTTTACATAATGTTGATTTTCCGCTACCACTATCTCCAATCAATCCAATAATTTTTTTGTTGTCTAATTCAAGATTGACATCTTTTAATAAATAGTTTTTAGCAGATGGATATTTAAATGAGATATTTTCTGCTTTAAGCTTCATTTATTTCACCTTCTTCATATTTAAAGCACCTGACTTTTTTATCTCCAAAATCAAGTAATTTTGGTTTTTCGTTTTTGCATCTGTCAAATTTCATTTCACATCTGTCATAGAAAGGACAGCCTTCCTGTATTTCTCCATGCAATGGCTGGTGTCCTTTTGTCAGTTCAAATCCATTGGCAGGCAATGCTTTGTATAGTAATTTTGTGTAAGGATGAAGTAAGTTTTCTCCGTCTCCGGAAAAGTCTTTTGTTTCAGCTATTTCTATCACATATCCTGAATAGAATATTCCGATTCTGTCAGCTACTTCCAAAGCTGCGTGGATATCGTGTGTGATTAGAAGCACTCCAATACCATCTTCCTTCATATGTTTAAAATGATTTAATGTTTCTTCCACAGTTTTTTCATCAAGTCCTGGTGTTGGTTCATCTGCTACAACGAGTTTCGGGTCTGACAGCAATGCAGTTGAAACTAGTACTCTTCTGGCCATTCCTCCGGATAATTGGAATGGGTACATATCATCTACTTCGGGACCTAAATTATAATGTTCAAAGATTTCTCTTTGTTTCACTTTCTTTTCAGCTTTTTCAGCATCACTTTCGGTATGTCCAATTGCTTGGTCTGAAATTTTCATTAATGGGTCTAAAAAGTTTACTGATTGAGGTACTAAAACTATGTCTTTACCTCTTATTTCTTCTTTATCTTCTTGTGATAATTCTTTTCCTTTAAATTTAATTTTCCCATTTAAATTTGCATTTTCTGGAAGTATTCCAAATATTGCATGTGCAAGTAGGCTTTTTCCAGAACCGCTTGAACCCAATACTGCCAAAATTTCTCCTTCAGATATATCTAAGGTCAAATCAGTAATAACTTTTAAATCACGTTGATTTAATCCTTTGGTATATTGGATGAATGAAATTGAAACATTTTCAACATCTAATAATTTTTCCATTAAATCACCTTTTTGATAAATAAATGATAACTTTTAAATACTATTTTGTACTTTATCAATATTAAAGTTATTCAAAATCAATAAAAAAGTATTACTTATAACATAATTTTCAACTATAAAGTAATAATTTTTTAATTGGGTGTTACGATGAATGTTGTAATTAAAGAATTATGCAATAATCCAAAACAGATTCATGATGTTCAGGAATTCTTGTTTAAAATGATTAAGCTTGAGTTTGGATATGATTATGTTCCTGAATGGCATCAGGATATTGTACATATGGATGAATTTTACATCAATTCTAAAAAAAATAATTTCTTTGTAGCATATGTTGAGGAAACTGGTGAAATAATAGCAACAATCGGAATACGGGCTTATGATAAGGATTTTCCTGAATTTAGGCATTTATACTCTAAAGATACAACGTCAAGCATATGGAGATTATTTGTAGACAGAAGATGTAGGCGCTGTGGTTTGGCCTCTAAAATGTTTTGTATTGCTGAAAGATTTGCAAATGAAGTGGGTTTTAAAGATATTTATTTGCATACTCATAAAAATTTAGATGGAGCTATTGAATTCTGGACCAAAATGGGATTTGTTGTTGCACTGGATTCAGAGGATGAACTTCAGACTGTTCATATGGATAAGCAAATTCATGAATTGGAAATTAATCCTCAAGTAACCGATTTTAGACATGCTGTAACATTATAATTTTTTAATGTATTTTTGAGTGTGCGGGCATGCAAAGATGCATTTTCCACATACTGTATCTGCTTTTCCTAAATTTTCTTTAGAAACTATAAGGGCATATTTTTCGCATTTTTTATCGTCATAAAAGTCATTTCTTTTGAGTTTATAATTCCACTCTTTTCCGCTTATGGCTCCTCCAGCACAGGCATCCCTGCATTCCATACATTTTCCACATTTTGATTTAAGTATGGGGATTCCAATGTTTAGTGGTGCGTTTGTTAATACGGAGGATAATCTTAATGCAGATCCGTATTGTAATGTGGTAAATAATGCGGATTTCCCAATCCAGCCTAAACCTGCACGTGTTGCAATGGTTTTATGGGGTAATTCAAACCCGTTATTTTCACCAAAATCTGTCCCTAATCTTTTTTTTGTTTGGGCATAAGCGTCAAACCCTTCATTAATAAGAAACTCTTCACATTTCATTCCAAGCGCATCTAATCTTGCATTTAAACTTATTAATTCCTCAAGATATTCTGGTGTTGGGGCGTTTTGCATGTTTTTGATGATTTCTTTCGGATATGTGATATAAAAAACTACTCCTATATCCAGTCCTTTTTTTGGCGTAAAATTGGTGATGTCTGCAAAACCTACTTCGCTTGCACCATTATTAATTAGAAATTTTTTTAGTTTGAAGGATAGTTCCATGGGCGAATATTTAAAAGTGATATTATTTAAATTTAATTTTTGTATTACTTTTCATTGGATTGGTCATGTTTAATTCGTACAATTTTCATAGTATAAAAATGTCAATTTATTATATTTTAGTTATTTTAAAATTTCTAAATTGTTTATTTAATGGACTAATTAATTAAACAAATGTTTATCTGTCAAATTTTGTTTAATAGTAATAAATATATTTTTATATAGTTTCATTATATACTAATAAACATATTAAAATAATAAAAAAAAGTATTACTATTTAGAGAATTTTTCGATAAAAAGTAATACTTTGATTTTAATATATTTTTTCAATTATATTATGGAGAATATTTATGGACAAAAAAATATTAATTGGTGGAGCTGTGGTTCTTGTGGCAATTATTGCGGCTGCATTTTTATTTATGGGAGGTTCATCTGACTCTGATCCTACCCATTTAACTGTTGCAGCACACAGTAATATTAAAGAACCGGAATCAGGTTTCGACCCACTTACTGGTTGGGGATGTGGACACCAGAACTACAATCCATTAGTACAAAGCTGTTTATTTAAAACAGATGCAAATGGAACTATTGTTCCAGATTTAGCTACTGATTATTCAATCAGTGAAGATGGTTTAACATGGACTGTAAATGTAAGAGATGATGTTAAATTCTCAGACAATTCAACATTTGACGCAAATGATGTTGCATTCACATTTAACAAAGCAAAAGAAACTGAATCAGACTTGGATTTAACTAATCTTGATAAAGCAGTTGCTAAAAATGCCACATGTGTTGAATTCCAATTAGTAGAACCAAGATCAACATTTATTTATGATTTAAGATATCTAGGTATTGTACCTGAAGAATATGATAATTCCACTTACGGTCAAAATCCTATTGGTACCGGACCATATGTCTTAGATCACTGGGATAAAGGTCAACAAGCAATCTTCAAAATAAATGATAATTATTATGGAGATAAACCATACTTTACTCAAGTTACATTATTGTTCCCTGATGAAGCTACTTGGTTAGAACTAGCTAAATCAGGTCAAGTTGATGTTGTACCTGTTGCAACTTCAGCATTAAATCAAAGTGTAGATGGTTATCAATTCTATGAGGTATCTGCAGGAAGAGCACAGGGTATATCCTTCCCATACCTTGAAGATACAGGTGCTGTTAGTCCGGCAGGTTCCAAAATAGGTAACAATGTAACTGCTGATAAAGCAATTAGGGAAGCATTAAATGTTGGTATTGACCGTCAAAAAATGTGTGATGAAATATTTTCAGGCCATGCTACTCCTGAATTCACAAGTGTAGATACAAGAGACTATGCAAATCCTGATGCTAAAGTCCAAGATGCTAATGTCGATCAGGCAAAACAAATCTTGAAAGATGGCGGATGGGAAGATACTGATGGTGATGGAATCGTGGAGAAAAACGGTACAAAAGCATCATTTGATTTATACTACCCACCAGATTATCTTGACAGACAATCTCTCGCAACAGTATTTGCTGAACAAGCTAAAGAATTGGGTATAGAAGTAAACCTCGTAGGTGCTGACTGGGATACCATTTATGCAAATATGTACAGTTCAGCTGCAGTAATGCAACAGACTTCTCCAGACCCATACAAATCAATTTATCAACAGTATCACAGTAAAGAAGCAGATGATTTCTATATGAATCCAAACTTATACAATAACTCAGATGCTGATAAATTGATGGAAGATGCAATGCATTCTACTGATTTAAACAGTTCCAACACCTTATGGGCACAATCCGCTCTTGTCAACGGTGGAGGATGGGGTCCTGCTGGTGATGCTCCATTTGCATGGCTTGTAAACTATGACTACAACTATTTCATTAAAAATGGTATTGATATTGGAAACCAGCCTACTGGTTTAGGAAATGATGTTTTGATTAATATCTGTGAATGGACTAGAACCAATTCCACAGCTTAATCATTTCCTTTTTTATTTTTTTTTAAAATTTTTCAAGGGGGTTTATTTCATTGAATAAACAAAAAATAGCTAAATATTTTGGTTATAAATTAATTCGTTTTATAATATTGATGATTGCTGTTGCAATTTTTAGTTTTGTATTATTAGATTTATCCCCTATTGATCCGGTTAATGCTTATTTGAAAGGTGCTGCAGTATCAGAAGCGCAACGTCAAATTTTAGAGCAGTATTTTGGTACTAATGTTCCATTGCCTACAAAAATATATCATTGGCTTTTGGATTTAATTCAAGGCAATCTCGGTACTTCATTGATATATCGTGCCCCTGTCATGGACGTTATTATAGATAAGTTTTCTGCTTCTGTAGTTTTAATGGCTATCTCATGGATATTAAGCGGAATTCTTGGTTTTGTATTTGGGGTAGTTGCTGGTAAAAATAAAGGTTCATGGATTGATAAGGCTATAAAAGTATATTGTTATGCAATTCAATCAGCTCCATCTTTTTGGGTTGGAATGCTTGTTTTAATGGTATTTTCAGTCTATTTAGGTTGGTTCCCAATAGGGTTTGGAGTTCCGATAGGTGTAAAAAGTACTGATGCGACATTTATGGAATGGGCTTCAAGGCTGGTTCTTCCTACATTGACTTTGAGTTTGGTTGGTTTGGCACCAATTGCAATGTATACGCGTAATGAATTAGTTCAGGTTTTATCTTCTGATTATGTGCTATTTGCAAAATCTAGGGGAGAAAAAGGCTGGGATTTAATTAAAAATCATGGAATAAGAAATATATTATTGCCTGCAATTACATTACAATTCTTGTCATTCAGTGAATTGTTTGGTGGTGCAGTTATGGTAGAACAGGTATTTTCATATCCTGGTATAGGTCAAACGGCAGTAGCTGCGGGTCTTCAAAATGATGTGCCATTGTTTTTAGGAATTGTAGTAATTAGTGCAATATTTGTATTTGTTGGAAACCTGCTTGCAGATATTTCATATTATTTCATAGATCCAAGAATTAAGGAGAATGAGTTCAATGATTAAGAAAAAGACTGATGATAAAAGGCAATGGTTCTTATACTCTGCAAATCTTAGGACAAAGACCTTTGTAATTATTGGTATTTCTGCATTGGTTATCATAAGCATTTTTGTTTCCGGTTATTTTATAAGGGATATCCCAACCAGTTTTGTAAATGCTAATCAGATGCCCTCTTTAGAACATCTTTTCGGGACTGACTGGATGGGAAGAGACATGTTTCAGCGTACCATTGCAGGTCTTGGATTAAGTCTGATGGTAGGTTTCATCGCATCTGCGGTTAGTACATGTATTTCCATTGTTTTGGGATTATTTTCTAGTTTCAACAAATTTGCTGATGAATGTGTTGCCGGAATTATTGATTTATTCGGTTCTATTCCCCATATTCTTTTAATCATTATTGTTTCAATAATGTTCGGTGGGGGTGTATATGGTGTTATTATGGGTGTAGGTTTAACGCACTGGACACCACTTGCAAGAGTTCTTAGATCTGAAGTAAAGGAAATTAAAACCAAGGAATATATTTCTTTAGCTGAAAATCTGGGTAGGAGCAGAGTTTGGATTGCTCTTAAACACATTTTCCCATTAATCGTATCTCAAATCATTGTTGGTGTAATTTTGATGTTTCCGCATGCGATTATGCATGAAGCAGCAATTACTTTCTTAGGATTTGGTTTGCCTCCTCATGAACCGGCAATTGGAGTAATATTGTCTGAATCAATGAATTATTTATCATCAGGATATTGGTGGTTAGCATTCTATCCTGGTATGTCCTTGCTGATAGTGGTTTTATTGTTCGATTTAATTGGAGAAAATGTTGAAAAATTACTTAATCCTGAAACTGCACAGGAATAAAAAAATCTAAGAGAAATTTTTTATTTCTCTTTAAATCTTTTTTTAAATAATGGGATACTATGAATATTGAAATTAGAGAAATTAATGATAATGATAATGAAATTCGTCTTGTTCAGGACTTTTTATATGATCAGATTATGAAAGAATATGGAATCGGTCCGACTCCCAAGTTTCATTATGATATCGATGGAATTGGTGAGTATTATATCTCACCTGAAAGAAATAACTTCTTTATAGCCTGGGATGGGAATAAGATAGTTGCAACTGGTGCTGTGAGAGCCTATGATAAAGATTATAAAATGTTTAGAGACGTTTATTCAAAAGAAAACACTGCAAGCATATGGAGGTTGATGGTCGATGAAAATTATAGAAGGCTTGGCCTTGCACGAAATATTGTAAGCAGGATGGAAGATTTTGCAAGGTCTCAATCATATGATAAAATGTATCTTCATACACATAGATATCTTGATGCAGCTTTGCCATTTTGGAAATCTTTAGGATATGAAATAACTGTCGAAGAAGATGACTATGATGAAACAAGCCATATGGTAAAAAATTTGTAATCTCCTTCTTTTGATAGATATATTTTTTTATATTGAAGTTAAAATTATTATTAATGAAAAGAACAGCACTAAAAATTGGATATATAGGAACTAATTTTCATGGTTTTCAAAGACAACCTGATTTAAGGACTGTTGAAGAGGAACTGATTTATCATCTACGTAAATTGGGATATATTGATGATTTAAAAAAGTCCAGATTCAGAATTGCCGGAAGAACCGATGCTGGTGTCCATAGTTTGGGCAATGTTATCAGTTTTCAGTCCGAAAAGGAAGTTCGGGTAAATGAAATCAATAACAGTCTTCCTGATGATATCCAAATTCTTGCAAAAGCTCCTGTTCGCTATGCATTTAAGCCAAGATATGCTCAGATGAGGCAATACCGATATCTGTTGTTTCAGGATCTTGACATAGATAAGCTAAATGAAGTTGCTGAAGTTTTTAAGGGAACTCATAACTTCACTAATTTTACAAAAAGATATCAGAAAACCACCACAAGAACAATAGATGACATCAAAATATCTAAAGTGGGATTGGATGACTATCACAAAAGGGAATTTCCTAACTTGCATGATACATTATCCCCAATATTCGTTGATATTTACGGCGAGTCCTTTTTATGGAATATGGTCAGAAAAATGATGCGCGTTTTTGTTGATGTTGCACATGATAAAATGACTTTGGATGATGTTCATAATCTATTGAATCCTCCTGAAAATTCACTAAGAGCAAGCATTAAGGTAATGGAACCTGATTATCTGATTTTAATGGATATCCAGTATGACGGTATCAAATTTAAATATGATGAATATGCCTGTGAAAGGTTTAAAAGAAACTTGGTTGATTCTTTGGATAATTTGCAGAAAAAATATGCTATTAGAGAATCGATGATATTCAGTTTGAATGATTTATTGGATTAACTTGTTTTTTATAGACTATCGAGTATACTAGGATAGTTTTTTTATTTTTCTATTTTTTTAGATTATACTAGGATAGTTTTCTATTTTTTTTAAATTTATCATAGTATACTAGAAATATTTATATCATATTAATAGTATAAAATAAAATAAAAACTTTATAATTTGGGTTGTTAATATGGCTAAAGATTTAAT
>NZ_JAZUMY010000107.1:0-47206 GCF_045603845.1 Methanobrevibacter sp. | reverse complement strand
ATACTGCCCATTTCATTGATGATGAACTTACGAAATTATATGATATGGAAAGCTTTTATAATGTTAAAACCAAAACCGATTTGATTGGTCATTTAATTGCCGGTCTTGCTCCCCATACATCAGCAGGAGTACTAGGTCGTATTGTAGGATTTACCAAAGCATTAGGTTGCTATGCCCACCCATATTTCCATTCTGCCAAACGTAGAAACTGTGACAGTGATGAAGATGCAGTCATGCTACTTTTAGATGCTTTGATTAACTTTTCAAAGACCTATTTGCCTAATACAAGAGGAGGAAGTATGGATGCGCCATTAGTTTTATCTTCAAGAATAGATCCGGAAGAGATTGATGACGAATCACATAACCTGGACATTTATGAACGCTTCCCTGTCGAGTTTTATGAAAAAACAATGGAACCTTTAAAACCTGCAGACGTGCTGGAATATATTGATAACGTTGAAATGCATTTGGGAACTCCGCAGCAGTATGAAGGGCTGATGTTTTCCCACCACACTTCAAGCATCCATGCGGGTCCGACATTGTGTCTTTACAAAAGACTGCCTTCAATGAAAGAAAAGGTGGAAGCCCAGATTGAACTTGCAGAGAGAATCAGGGCGGTTGATCAAAGGGATGTTGTTGAAAGGGTACTCTCTTCACACTTCCTGCCTGACATTATGGGTAACTCCAGAGCGTTTTCCAAACAGAAAGTAAGATGTACCAAGTGCAATTCCAAATACAGGAGAATTCCATTATCAGGGAAATGCACAAAATGCGGAGGAAATCTGATTCTTTCAGTATCAAAAGGTTCAGTTCAGAAATACCTTGGAATTTCACAGGATCTTGTTAATAGATACCCGGTGTCTCCATACCTGAAACAGCGTTTGGAAATCCAGGAATTCGGTATAAATTCATTGTTTGAAAGTGATAAGTCAAAACAAAGCTCACTCGATTTGTTCTTTTAAACCCACATTACTGTTCAAATGCTCTAGGACAACTCGGATACATTATTAATAGCAAATATTTATTTGTTGCAAGGCCTTGAAAAAATTGTTCGTATAAAGACGAACAATATATATACAAGGAAGACTAATATTATAATTAAGTGATTAGTAGTAGATAGATTGCTCTATCTCTTATTTTACTAATCGATATTCAAATGGAAAATGGTGTGTTAAATGGAAAGAAGTTCAGAAATTGCGAATAATTTAAATAAATCCGTTAAAATCAATGTTGAAAAAAATAACGGAATTAAAGAAAGATTCAGTTATGAAAAATTATTAAAATCATTAGTAATGGTTGAAACCCCATTCTTTGAATCTGATAAAATTGTAGCTACTGTTGTATCATCATTATACGATGGAATTACAACAAAAGAAATCAAAAAAATAGTTCACGAATGTTTAGAAGACATCGACGGTGAAATTGCTAACAAATACCTAGCAAGCACCCAATTAAAAGTACGTACTTCAAGAGATACTATCGAAGCATTCGATTTATCCAGAATTGCAAACACTTTGATTGAAGAAACCGGTGCAAGTCAGGAAACCGCTTTTGAAATAGCAACCGAAACCTGGAAAGAACTCAAAAAATTAAATGTGGAATACTTGACCGCTCCAATGATCAGGGAAATAGTCAACACCAAACTGGTTGAATACGGACTTGAAGATTTAAGAAGCCGTTACACCCGTTTAGGTATTCCTGTCTACAACATTACCTCCTTAATTGAAAACGGTAACAGAGACAATGCAAATATGATTCACAACCCTGAAAGTATCCACAAACATGTAGCGGACGAAGCATTAAAACAATACGCGTTATTAAAAATGCTTCCGGCAAACCTCGCTGACGCACACATGTCCGGAGATATCCACATTCACGATTTGGAATTCTTCGCAGGAAGACCTTTAAACTGTATGCAGCACGATATCAGAACCTTCATCAAATACGGACTTAAAGTGGACGGTACAGGTGACCACACCTCAATTGCAGGTGCACCAAATCACATGGAAACATTAATGAACCACACCGGTGAAATCATGCTTGCTGCACAGCAGAACATGTCCGGTGGACAGGGTATGTCTCTCTGGAACGTATTTGTAGCACCATTTGCAAGAGGAAGAAGCTATGATGAAATCAAACAATCCGTGCAAATGCTTGTTTACAACCTAAACATGGCCTACGCAGCACGTGGATCACAAGTACCTTTCACAAGTATGGCTTTGGAATTCGGTGTTCCTAATTTCTTAAAAGATGAAACCGCATACGGACCAAAAGGTCAGGTGGTCGGAACCTATGCTGACTTTGAAGAAGAAACAAGATTAATCCAAAGAGCATTCACCGAAACATTACTTGAAGGAGATAACGAAGGAAAACCTCACTTATTCCCAAATACCATTTACACATTACGTGAAGAAACAATGACCAGTGAATATGAAGAAGACATTCGTTTAGTTCACGAATTATCCGCCAAATACGGTTCATCCTACTTCGTAAACATGTTAGCTGACTACAGAGGAGACATGGCTAACTACATGGGTTGCAGAACCTGTTTACAAGACAACTGGACAGGTGACTGGGATCAGGACTGTTTAAGAACAGGTAACCTCGCATACGTAACCTTAAACCTTCCAAGAATCGGATACCAATCCAAAGATGAAACTCAAGTATTCGAATACTTGGACGAATACATGGACTTAGCTACCGAAACCTTAATGCTCAGAAGAGAACAAGGATTAAAATGTTTGAATGATTTCCACATCTTACCGTTCCTAAAACAAAAAGTTGCTGAAGATTCATACTACAGAATCCAAAACTCAACATTATCCTTCGGTTTTGTCGGACTTAACGAAATGTTATTATCCTTATTCGGAGAAGGTATCGAAAACCCTGATGCAAACAAATTCGGTATCAAATGTCTTGAATACATTAACGAAAGAGCTAATCAATTAAAAGAAGAAACTGGACTCAGATGGTCTGTACTTCAAACTCCTGCTGAATCAACAGCTTACAGATTTGCAACTCTCGACAAAAAACAGTACGGAGACCAAGCTATCGTTCAAGGAGACGGCAACGCAAACTACTACACAAACTCATCTCACGTTCCTGTGGACACATCCGCATCATTAATTGAAAAAATCAAAATAGAAGAACAGTACCACCCATTAACTCCTGGTGGACACATCTTCCATGCATTCATGGGTGAATCATACTCCGATCCTGATTCATTAATGAGTTTAACAAATAAAATAGCAAGAAAATCAGATATCGGTTTCTGGGCTTACAGCTCAGCCTTAAGTTTCTGTCTAAAATGTAAAACTTTAATGAAAGGACTTAACCATGTATGTCCTACCTGCGGTGAAAGTGAAGATGTGGAATGGTATGACAGGATTACCGGATACGTACAACAAGTAGGCCGTGCAAAATCCGCATCAGGCGGTTGGAACCCAGGTAAACGTCAAGAATTAATTGACAGAAGAAGATTCGAAGATAACTAAATATGTTATCTTCCACACCATTTTTTTAACACCACCGATATCATCACTAAAAAAATTTAATAATCCCAACATTAATACTATTAATTGGGTGTAAAAATGAATAATAATAAAATAATCTTAGTATTAATAGCCATCATAGCAATTATTCTTGTTGTAGGAGGATTGTCCTTGACAAATGCTTTCAAACAGGAGCCTAAAATTGATATTGTAACCAATGGTACTGTTCATACAAACACTACTTTTTTAGTCAAATCAACAGCCTCAAACAATACGTCAATTGCAAATGAAAGTATTTCCATTGAAATTCTTGATAACGAATCAAATACCGTTATTGATGAAGAAGTAAAAACCAATGAAAATGGTGAAGCAGCAATAGAGCTTACCAATGTTTCAGAGGGAAATTATACTGTTAATGTTACTTTTGAAGGTAACGATGAATTTAAAGAATCCAGTATTGAACAAGATTTAGAAATAGTTGAAGATGTAGTCGATACAATATCTTCCGATGATAACAGTACTGATATCGATGATGGTGCATTTTACAGTGAACAAGCTGGAAGAACAATTTATACAGGAGAAGTTCAGTTAGGTCCGGATGATCACTATTGGAAACATTTAGGCAATAATGAATGGGTAAAAATTGATTAATTACCTTTTCATTTTTTTAATAATTATCACCACAGAAGCAAAAAACTAAAAGTATATTAATATCTTCAAATATAAATTATACTATTATCATATCACTGATGATAAATTATTTTCACACTCTATGTTACTAGTATTTATGGGCTTTTTTGATACTAGGTAGCTGATAACATAGACTCAATTAATACCCAGTGCATTAATAAATCGAGGTAATAAAATGCAAAGATCAAGAGGATTTAGAAGCAGATCAAGAAAAAAAATGACTAAAGTTGAAAGAAAAGGAAGAACTAACCCTATCACTAACAGATTCCAAAAATTTGAAGAAGGAGATTTAGTTCACATTATTATTAACCCAAGTATTCAAAAAGGTCAACCACATTCCAGATTCCACGGAAAAACTGGAAAAATCGTTGGTCAAAAAGGTAAAGCATACTTAGTAGCTTTAAAAGAAGGAAACAAAGCAAAAGAATTAATTGTTAGACCTGACCACTTAAAATTACAAAACTGATTTAAATGATAGGTAAAAATATCATAAAAAAAGAGGAAATTCCAGGAGTTGTTGTCAGAGAAACTCTTGAAGAATTCTCTCAGGATTATGAATTGAATTACGAACAGAACGTAACTTTAAACCATCTTGCAAGATTTCCAAGATATTCCGCTGAAGATACAGAAAAAATCATTGAAGAGCTTGAAAGCAAAATCGGTTTAAGACATAAAGTTGCAGTACACATCGTAGATTTGATTCCACAAGATTTATCTGATTTAAGATTAATATTTGCAAAAGAACCAACCCAAATCTCCAAAGAGGAAATGGAACAGATTCTTGAAATCTTAAATCAATATTTCACAGACGAATAGTTTCAAACTATTCCTTTTTTAACTTTTTTTTAACCAGCTTATTTTAGATATATTTATTACTATTAAATATTAAATTTAATATTAGATTTTTAAAAATAGTGAAGTGATAATATGGAAAAAAGAAATAATAATAGAAAAAACCCACCTCAAAAAACTGAAGACAATGCAGTTATATTAGATTATCTTAGTTTAGGATATGTGCAGTCTGACATGTCTAAGTTTAAAGGAAAAGCTATTGCTCAAGCTATTGGTACCGATTATTTCACTTTACTAGAATTAGCTCCTAAAAAAGGAGTTGATTTAGAAATTCAAGACACAGTTTATATTGGAAAAGGCAAAAGAGATAAGATTTATAGAGTTCTTGGAAAACTGGACTTTGAAAATCTGACTGCTACCAGCAGAATAGAACTTGAATATGCTATTAAAGATATTGTGATAGCAAGAGAAGAAGAATTTGTGGACTTTTTCAATACTGCCGGTCCTGTAAATACCAGATTACATAAATTAGAATTAATTCCTGGAATCGGTAAGAAATACATGTGGGAAATCATTGAAGAACGTAAGAAAAAAGAATTCGAAAGCTTTGAAGACATATCTCAAAGAGTTCCTGCATTATCTGATCCTGTCGGAATGATTGTCAATCGTGTAAAACAGGAATTGGACACTACAACTGTTAAAAAAGGTAAACAAAAATACTATTTATTTACCCCTATTCCTAGAAATAACAGGAATAAAAGATAAAAGTGATAACTTGAATAGTGAAGGTAGCGAATCCCTATCTAAAACAACAAAATCCATTCTGTCAAAATACGGAATACGATTAAATAAAAATCTTGGACAGAATTATTTGATTGATGCAAACAAGAGAAATCAAATAATTAATTTTGCCGATGTTTCAAAAGACGATATTGTTTTGGAAATAGGCTCTGGAATCGGTACACTTACAATAGAGTTAGCTAAAAGAGCTAAAAAAGTAATAGCTATTGAACAGGATTCCAATATTTGTGAAATATTGGATCAGCGTTTAAAAGAAGAAAAAATTGATAATGTAGAGCTCATTAATGAGGATGCATTGAAAATTGAATTCCCGAAATTCAATAAAATAGTGTCTAATCTACCTTATCAAATATCATCACCCATAACATTTAAATTTCTTGATTATGATTTTGATTTGGCCGTGCTGATGTATCAGAAGGAATTTGCTCAACGAATGAACGGCGAAGTCGGAAGCAAAAACTACTCAAGACTTGCGGCAATGCTTTATTTCAGGTGCAATGTTGACAAATTAACTGATGTCAGCTGTGAAAGCTTCATTCCAAAGCCTAAGGTCGACTCCATGGTCATAGGATTGACTCCCAAAGAATCTGATTTGAATGATGATGATTTTAAAACCTATTCAAAATTCACTAAAGCACTGTTCCAGCATAGAAACAAGAAAATCAGAAATGCCCTGATTGATTCAAGACATGTTGTAAGCAATCTTGATAAAAAAGAAATAAAAAAAAGATTGAATGCAATAGACAATGACGAGCTGCTTGACTATTTGACCAAAAGGGTTGTCGTACTGGCTCCTGAAGAAATTTTGCTCATTTCAAAAGAACTTAACCCTATTTTTAATGATTAACATGGACTTTATAATTAACACTCATGAAAATGTATACATTCCTGCCGAAGACAGTTATCTGCTTGCTGAA
Organism: Methanobrevibacter sp.; assembly: GCF_045603845.1. GTDB lineage: Archaea > Methanobacteriota > Methanobacteria > Methanobacteriales > Methanobacteriaceae > Methanocatella. The sequence continues at coordinate 40,515 of NZ_JAZUMY010000107.1, read as the reverse complement.
AATTTAGAGATTGAAGACGGAAAAAGCGTTTTGGAAATCGGTACCGGTTCAGGTATCGTTGCAATGTATGCGTCCAAGTTAACGGAAAAGGTTACTGCAACGGATATCAATTTTGATGCCATTACCTTGGCAGAATCTAATTTTAAGGCAAACAACATTGAAAATATTGAATTACTCTTCGGAAACCTCTTCGAGCCTGTGAAAAATAGAAAGTTTGATGTAATTTTATTCAATACTCCATATCTACCTACCGAAGAAGGTGATGTTATAGACAGCAATCTAAATTATGCATTTGACGGTGGATTAAATGGAAGGAAAGTTATTGATCTTTTTTTAAATGAAGTGAAAAATCATTTAAATGAGGGCGGAATTGTGCAACTGATACAGTCCTCATTTTCAGACAATGATGAGACATTGAACATGCTTGATGAACTTGGTTTCATAGCCGAAATTGCAAAAAAGGAACACTATTTTTTTGAAGATATCGTGTTGATTAATGCTTATTTGATTTAGATAACATGACCTCAAGACCTCCGTTAACTAGAGAGATGAAAAGTGAAGAATTTAGTGAATACTACTTTTTAAAAGAGGAACTGAAAGATTTCTGCAGAAGTGAAGGCCTGAAAATAAGCGGGAGCAAAAATCAGCTGGAAGAGCGGATAATCCACTATTTGGATACCGGCAAATCTCTTGATAATGCAAAAGCTATGAAAAACAATCACTATGAAAGTGAAGAAATTACTTTAGACACAGTTTTAGGTGAAAATTTCAGATGCGGTGAAGACAAAAGGGCATTTTTCGAAAAAGAAATCGGAAAAGGATTCAAGTTCAAGGTCAAATTTCAGAAATGGCTAAAGCAAAACCCAGACAAGACATATCGCGATGCCATAAATGGTTACTGCGAAATTCAAAACTCCAAAGAAAAAACTGAAATCGACAGGCAATTCCAATACAACCAATACATCCGAGACTTCTTTGAAAACAATGATAATAAAACATTAGATGAAGCCATCAAATGCTGGAATTACAAAAAAAGTCTGAAAGGACATAACAGATACGAAAAATCAGACTTAAAAATATTAAAAAAATAATAAAAAATAAATTATTTAAATTTGAGCATCAAAGACTAAAGTTGCAGGTCCTTTCATGAATGCGCCGAGCTCGCCATCATTTTCATAGACTTCAAACTCGAGATCTCCACCAGGCAAATGGAGAAGAACTTCATTGTCAAAAAGACCCTGTTTAACGCCAGCAAGCGCTGTTGAAGTTGCACCGGTACCGCAAGCAAGAGTAACACCAGCACCACGTTCCCATGTAATCATCTTACCTTCGTTTTTGCTTATGACTTCAACAAAGTGCACATTGATTTTTTCCGGGAAAACTTCATGAGCTTCAATGGCTGGACCATACTTATTAATGTCAATGGATTCAACATCATCGACGAATATGATAGCGTGAGGATTTCCTACACTAACTGCAGTAACATTGAATGTAGTGTCAAGAACTTCAAGCTCTCCGTCAATGAATTCTTCCTTATCGCTGGTCATTGGAATTTCAGGAGTTTTGAAAGTTGATGTGCCCATATCCACCTTAAATAAAACAGGCTCATCATTTTCTAATGTTATTTCTATGGTCTTGATTCCAGCTCTGGTCTCAACAGTCATCTTTTCCTGCTTTAAGATACCTTTTCTGTAAACAAAGTCACCGAAGCATCTGATACCGTTGCCGCACATTTCAGCTTCGCTTCCATCCGGATTGAACATCCTGTATCCGATATCTGCAACGTCAGACGGTTCTACGAATAACACACCGTCTCCGCCGACACCGAAGTTTCTGTGGCATAGAATTCTACATGCTTCCGCTTTATCGCTTTCGGGAATGACTTCTCCTTTTGATTCGTCAATGATAGGGAAGTCATTTCCAATTCCGTGCATTTTTGAAAATTTTAATCCTTTTAAGTCAACCATGATATCACTTATTTTAAATGGTCAGGAATTATTTGCTGAGCATGTAAATCTTCAAAGGTCTGTCTTTCACGTACAATTTCGCAGTTGCCGTCAGTGACCAATACTTCTGAAGTTAACGGCCTTGAGTTGTAATTTGAAGACATTGTAAATCCGTATGCTCCCGCATTCAATATTCCTAAGATATCTCCTTCTTCCACGTCAGGCATAGGTCTGTCACGTGCAAACAAATCTCCTGATTCACAGACGTTACCTGCAATGTCGACTTCCTGAGTATTTGGAGCATCCATTTTGCTTGCATCAACAATATGGTGGTATGAATCATACATTGCCGGCCTTAAAAGAGTATGGAAACCTGCATCCACACCAATGAATTTTCTGTAACTCTGTTTTACGCTGTTGACTGTTACTAAAAGCACACTTGCATCTCCGACAAGGTACCTTCCAGGCTCAAGATACATTGTTGGTGAACCCATATCATATTCATCCAATTTTTCTTTGAACAATCCGACGTTGACTTCTGCGAATTTATCCAAATCAACGATATTTTCTTCAGGAGTGTAAGGAATACCTACTCCACCACCGAAATCAACGAACTCGAAGTCAATTCCGACATCCTCATGGACTTTGCCTGCAATATCCATTGTGGATTCGATAGCTAGTTTGAAGGGTTCCGGATCCAAAATTCCTGAACCGATGTGGGAATGCATACCGATTGGATTGAAACCTAAATCTTTTGCCTTTTGATAAACTTCACTGGCTTCAGAGTCCATTATACCGAATTTACTCATTACTCCACCAGTAATACAGTGATCGTGATGTCCTGCACCGACCATCGGGTTTACTCTAAATGAAATTTTAACTCCTTCAGGGTCGATGATTTTAGCCAGTCTGGTAAGTGCTGAAACTGAATCAATGTTTAAAACTGCTCCTTCCTCGTGGACGAATTTCAATTCATCATTAGTGATGTTGTTTCCAGTGAAAAGAATTCTGCTGCCGTCAAAGCCTACTTTTTTAGCAGTGTAGACCTCACCAGGTGAAACAGCATCAATGCAGCATCCTTCACTTTCCAATATTTTCATTACAGCAAGGTTTGTATTAGCTTTACATGCATAAAATACTTTGAAATCAGGATAATATTTAGAAAATGCACTGTAAAATCTGTTGTAATTATCCCTAATTCTGTTTTCATCAATAACATATGTTGGAGTTCCAAATTCTTCTGCAATGTCTACTGCATCAGCCCCTCCAATATCCAAATGGTTTTTCTCATTGACTTTAATATTTAAATCCATAATATAAACTCCTAAAAAAAAGTTTCATTATAAATAGAGTTTGTATTAAATATTATTTAAAAGTAGTGAAGGAAGTCATTTTGCCAACAAATGAAAATTTTATTATATTTTAAAATTAAATCTAATATAAAGGTGAAAAAATGGAAAAACCCTACGGACTGACAATGAGAGGAATAGTGAAAAATAATGAAGGCGAAATCCTAATCTTAAGAAGGCATCCGAAATCAAAAACCAATCCCCACAAATGGGAACTGCCTGGCGGAAAAATAGAAAAATGCGAATATTTTGATGAGGCGCTGGTTCGTGAAATCAAAGAAGAGACAAATTTGGATGTGAAAGTTGGAGATTTTGGAGAAGCCGTACAGGACGATTATCCCCACAAAAGGACCGTTCAACTAATCATGTATGCGAAAGACATTTCCGGCGAAGTTAAAATCAGTAATGAGCATGATGACTGGAAATGGGCTGGCATTGAAGAAATTAAATCACTGGACATTACTTCCTCACTTGAAAAAATAATTGAAAAAAAGAATGAAATATTGTGAGTGAAGAAAATAGATTATAGTATACTTTCTAAATATTCAGTGAGTTTGTTCCTAAAGAAGAATCTCCTCTTTTTGAATATTATTTAAAAACTCTTTGTTTGAAAAACCCGTTGTGATTAAATCAATTTTACAATGAAAAACATTTTCCAAATCATGTAATAAAGAAAAATATTGAATGCCAACCAAATCTCCTTTATCTATTATAAAATCTATATCACTGTATTAGTAGCTTTTTCTTTAGCATAGGAACCAAAAAGACTAATTTTAGCAATACCATACTTTTTAGCAATTGGAATAACTATATTTCTAATTTCTTCAATTGTATAAATCATAATATCACCCATTCAATTGAACCTCCCCTCTTGTAGAAGAATGGGATTCACAAACAAAAAATATATTTTTTTGGAAGATTTTTACACCCATCAACCAAGCGGTTCATGCAATTTTTACAAATATTAATGTTTTTTAAACTTGACTAATCGTTGAAAAAAGATTAAATTAACCTTTAGCCATTGCTATTTATTATTTTAAATATTATTGATATTTAAAGTTTATCGAGAGCATTTAAACAATATACTGATATTTTTTTGTACAATTCATTCTCGCATTATATGAAATAAGGTATTCTTACACATTTCCAGATAAAATTTTAATAAAAAAATACTCAATTAAAAATTTTGATTTGTGTTTATAAAATTTATTTAAGTGATAAAAATTGTTGTAATAAAAAACTGAGCAATTTATATAGATTAAAATCCAAATAAGAATATATGAATTTAAAAAATAAAATTATAACAAAAATAAAACAAATTATATCTCAAACAATGTTTTATAGAAAATTTATACATTATAATATAAAACAACAATATAGTAATTTTTTAAAAGATGAATATGGTCAATTATTAATTCCTTTAAAATTAAAATTAACAGATGATGAATATAAATTTTATCGTGAATTAACTATTGATTGGACAATATCTCCCATTAAAAAAGAGGATTTACCTGAAGAATTTAGTAAAAAAGCATGTAAATTAGTTGATTTATTCAGAAGAAAAACAATAAACTTAGATTTTGAATGTATGTTATATTTTGATTATTATACTGGAGAAATTATTTATTGCTTTATAGGAAATGAAAATTATATAGACAATACGATTGATGAATTCTATTTTAAAGATAAGCATGTTGCTTCAATTCATAATCATTCACAGAATAATTTTTCACCTCCCTCCCCAGAAAATTTTGAAATATTAAAATAAAATATGAAGATTATGAGATAATATCTTCTAAAGATACTTTATGGGTTTTAGAAGCAAAAAATAAGTTTGAAAATGAATTAAGAAAAAATATTAATAATGATGTTAAAAATATCTTTTATTTCACAATAAATAATTCCCATATAAACAATGAATTCTTTCCTCAAGTAACAGACAATTTATATGGAATTTATCTTGAAAATTATATATATGAGTTTCATCCAAACATTAAACTAACCAAAAAGGAGTTATAAATTATGCCATCAAAAAATAACCATAACCTTATACACATATCAAGAAAGGATATATCTTTTAGAGATGTTATGACACCAGGATTTTTTCCTAAATTTTTTGGAAAAGACTGTGATGAAAATTCCCTAGAATACAAAAAAGATCTGGAAAGGATAAAAAGAATCAAAAATAGTGATTTTTATCTGGAAAAAATATAAAATTAAAAAAGAATAGTAAACTTTAGAGTGTTTCATCTAAAGCTTTTACAAATTCATCAATTTCTTCTTTTTTAATAATTAATGGTGGAACTAATCTTAAAACACTTCCTGCAGTACAGTTGATTAGGAATCCTTTTTCTCTGAGTTTATCAACGTATTCTGCTCCAGGAGTTGTTAATTCAATACCTACCATTAATCCACAGCCTCTCACTTCCTTAATGATATCATGTTTTTCCTGAAGTTTTTCCAATTCCTCTTTCAAGTACTGGCCGACTTCTTTTGAATTAGCAAGCAAATCCTCTTCATAAATAACATCCAAAACAGCGTTGGCTGCTGCACAGACCAATGGACCTCCACCAAATGTGGTTCCGTGATCTCCAGGAACGAATGCACTGGCAACTTCTTCGGTTGCAAGGATTCCTCCCATTGGAACTCCGCCACCAATTCCTTTAGCCATTGTCATTATGTCCGGTTTCACGTCAAAGAGCTCATGTGCAAATAAGCTTCCGCATCTTCCGAAACCTGTCTGTACCTCATCAACAATGAACACGATGTTATTTTCCTTACAGATTTTGGAAATCTCTTTAAGGTAGTTGACATCAGGGATATTGACTCCGCCTTCACCCTGGATAGGTTCAACAATGATAGCTGCAGTGTTTTCAGTGATTGCTTCTTTGATAGCTTCAATATCATTGTATGGGACATTGATAAATCCGTTAGGCAAAACTGCTTTAAATGGTTCATGATAATGCTCATGGCCTGTTGCTGCAAGGGTCATTATTGTTCTTCCATGGAAAGACTCAACAGTTGAGATAACTTCACTTTTTCCAGTGTATTTAATAGCCAGCTTGATAGCTCCTTCATTTGCTTCAGCACCACTGTTTGCATAAAATATTCTGTCAAAGCTGGTCAATTCCACCAGTCTTTTAGCATAGATTAACGCAGGCTCATTATAGTAGATGCTTGAGATGTGTATGAGCTTTTCGGCCTGATCCTGGATTGCTTTTACAAGTTGAGGATTGTTGTGGCCTAAAGCATTGACTGCAATACCTGCAAACATATCAATATATTCATTTCCATCAATATCAGTTACTTTAACACCTTCCCCGTGATCCAATACGATTGGTTGTCTTGTGAAAGTGTTAATAAAATAATCATCTTCAATCTTTATTAATTCTTGAGTATTCATAATAATCACTAATAATTTATATAAATAATGATATTTATATTAATTATAAAAAAGGTGATTAAATGAAAGTCGCAATAATCGAAACCGATAAAGGAGTAATCGAATTGGAATTATTCCCAAACGAAGCTCCTGGAACTGTAGCTAACTTTGAAAAATTAATAAACGAAGGATTTTATGACGGATTAACATTCCACAGAGTAATCCCAAACTTTGTAATTCAAGGCGGATGTCCTATTGGAAATGGAACCGGAGGACCTGGTTACACCATCAAATGTGAAACCGAAGGAAACCCACACAAACATGGAACCGGTGCATTATCAATGGCACATGCAGGTAAAGACACTGGCGGAAGCCAATTCTTCATTACCCACTCCCCGCAACCACACTTAGACGGAGTGCACACTGTATTCGGCCAGGTAATCAAAGGTCAGGATGTGGTTAATGCAATCCAGCAAGGCGACCACATGAACAAATTATATGTTGAAGAAAGATAGTTAACCAACTATCTTTAAATTCTATTTTTACTTCTAATACCGACAAGTGAAGCGAATACTGACGCTATACATAATACCATACAAATAAAGCAGGTTATTTGAGATGACTTGATTAACAGCGGGAAGTATTGGCTGACAATAGGAACATCACCCATCACAAATGCAAATACCAGCGTTAACATTCCCATACTCATGGTTTGGCCTATTACACGCATTGTTGCAACGGATGCTGAAGCTATGGAAGTGTCCTTTGGTGGAACTGAACTCATAATGGCGTTTGTATTTGGAGATGAAAATATTCCGAAACCCAATCCGTGGAAAATCATTGCTGCAATTAAAAATACCAGTGAAGTGTCATTATCCAGCATTGCAAGCATTGCAAGGGATATTGCCCCGAAAAACATTCCGAGGCCAGCAAGTTTTTGAGGATTGATCCTATCAGATAATCTTCCTGAAATTGGAGCCATAATTACCTGTATCAGAGGAGCTACAAGAAGTATCAGTCCGGCCATTTGGGAGTCATAACCTCTGATATACTGCAAATGATAATTAACAATTGTAGTGACGGCAAAAGTCGCCAGATATGCAGACAAAGCGGCGAAATTGGCTGAAGAAAACTTTGGATTTTTAAAGAATTTCACATCAAATACAGGATATTTTTCCCTTAATTCCAGCATTACAAAAATCGAAAGGACAATTATGCCCACAATTGTTAGGATAACCCCTGTTAATTCACTTAAACGTGTAAATCCATAAATAAACAGCAATATTCCTAATGAATATACTATGCAGCCTTTCCAGTCAATAGGAACATCACCCATAGTAATCCATTCCTTATTGACTTTGGCGATTAACAGAACCAGAATCAATATTAAAAACGGAACGGAAGTTAAAAATATTGATTTCCAGCCAAAATGATAATTTAAAAATCCTCCAATAACCGGAGAAGTAGATGTTGCAAGATAAACTCCTGTGACATTGATACCGATAGCCTTTCCCCTATTTTGGGGCTCAAAAGCTGATACGACCATTGCCATCGATGCAACATTCAAAAATGAAACGCCTATGCCCTGAACCAAACGGCATAATAAAAACATTTCTGAGTTTATAGAGAAAATTGCGATGATAGAACTTAGAATATAAACGATGGAACCAAGTACCATTGCCTTTTTAAGACCGTATTTGGCGGACAGCTGTCCTGCAGGAATTGTAAAAATAGCTACTGCCAGGAAAAATAGCATTGTGACCCAATTCTGGACAATATTGCTCATTCCAAACTCTTGGGCTAAACTTGGAACCGCAACCATAACTGCTGATGATAAAAATACTGTGAAAAATGAAGTCAACGTTGCAACAACTAAAACAATATTTTCTGATTTAAGACTCATGCCCATTACCTCAATTATATTATAATATTATTTTTGAATTAATTAAATTGATATTACATTACAATTGAATTTGCAAAAAAAATAAAATGGGGATATTGCCCCATATCTTGTTATTTAAATTTTATGTTGTGGCATTGTCATTAATTTGAGATGGTTCACTTGAATGTTCAGATAACACTGATGTATTCACATTAATAGGGATTACAGTGATTTTATCTAATGTTACATCACATGGAACCCAAACCTCTTCACCATCATCAGTTATAAATACAGCATACTCCATATCACCTGCAGGATATACGGCCGAATATGTATATGGATAAGCGCCTGTAGGACCATATGAAAGCAGTTCCATTCCATACTTTGAATAATAAGAACCTTGATTCATTTCAGAATTTGAGGAATAAGAACTTTGTTCTATTCCAGAAAAATTTCTATTATGTGAATTTACGTCATCAATAGATTTTTTTACAGTTAAATTCGAAATGTTGTTTAAATCACCATCATCAGAATCATTTAATCCATTTTGAGTATTTTCAATATCACTAGCGGATTCTTCATTAACGTAAGCATAAGCACATATTAATGACAATGAAATTAATATTATTCCCAAAACAATAATTTTTTTCATATTATCACCCCCTGATTTTACATTCTAAATGATTTTCTAAATATTCATTAACATTAATTGAAATAAAATCAATATTTGAAAGATTTTCTAAAATTACTATATCATTGATATTTCTATTTTGATTTAAAATGCCCCAGGAATTATCACTAAACCAAATAATAGGATAACTTTTATTTATGGATAAATTAACAATGTAATCTTTATTTCCAATATAAATAACACCATCCCACTTTATATTATTACTTATTGTTGCTGAAACATCAGTTGTTATCCAAATATTATCTAATAAAATTTGACTCCAAGCATGAAATATTTGTGAATCTAATTTTTTTGCTACAACATATCTTGCAGGAAATTGAGCACATCTAGATAAACCAATGATTGCGCTTGTTTCATCAACACAATTTCCTACGAATAAATTTAATGTATCAACAGCATCATAACAATGATTAGAATAATTATTATAATTAGTTAATGCTACATAATTATTCATCGAAATCAAATTTTCTAACTCATCATCATAAATATTTAAAAGATTTGATAAATCTGAAATATATTCTTCACCAGTACAAGAAATATCATATACATTAGGATTCGAATTTTGACAATAATTATTCGGATATATAAAACCATCAAGTGGCAACAAGTCAGGATATGTTCCAAAATTATATTCGGAATCAGAAAATGGATTAGCTATATATATTAATTTATATATTGAAGACGGTTTGAATAATGTTCCAGAAGTAGATCCTTCATAACTTACACTTATCGGATATACTCCAGGTAAAAAATTTATATCCTTACCTGCAATTCCATTTGAATCCGTCGTTCTACTATACATTACAGAATTTATATTAAACCATACTTTTTTACCAGATAAAGGCAATCCATCATTATTCGTTAATTTTATATAAAATTTATTTGATGACCATAATGAAGAATTTAATGGTTGAATTTTAGTAACAATACCATTATTTTGAACAATAGTAACATTATCTTTTATAAAATTTAATGTTGATAAATGTTTCAACATTACTTCATATGTACCTTGATTGAAAGAAAATGTTTTACTAATAATCCCCTGTTTATCAGAGTAAACATCATAATTATTATTATTTACAGTAATTCTAATTTTTTCATTATACAAAGGCAAACCATTTTCTTGTATGATTTTTGCTTTATACTCACCATTTTGCTGTAAATAATTAGTAATCTGACAAATTTTTAGATTGTTTAAATTTTTAGTTACATTATGAAAAACATTGATATTATAACCCATACTTAACCCATTAGGTTCGGATACTGTCATTATATAAATATTAGGAATTAAATTAATAGTAATTGAAGCACCACCACTCGAATTAGTAGTTCTATAATATAAAACACCATTAATATTTAACGTAATTTGAGTATTAACTCTTGGAGTACCATCACCATTGATCAATTTTACTTTAAATGCAGAACCGTCCTTATAAAACATACTTAAATTATGAGAAATAATTGTTGAAAGTACCGTGACATAATTTTCTTGCTTTTCCCCATTAGGATGATATGCCGTTATAATGTACATTCCTGGATTTAAATTAATATTAAATATTATATTACCTGATGAATTTGTTGTTCTAGTATAATTAACACTATTAATATTAATTTTTACTTGAGTATTAGTTAATGGATTTCCATTAAAATCTAAAAATTTTGCAGAATATTGTGTAGCATTTTTATAATATTTTACAACATCACTTGCAATTATATAATCACTTTGAACCAAACTACGATTATTCTCAACTGCATAAATATTATCAATATCATCAATAGAATAATCATTATCATTATCTTCATAAACAGTATTAACACAATCATTAGTTACAGTGCAATCTGTAGAATTTACATCTATAGAATCTGCATAAACTGAAGATGAAGATAAGATTATGAAAAATATTAATATTATTAATAAATATTTTTTTAAAGAAATCATCAAAAACACATATATAAACTATTAATTTACACATAATAATATAAAATATATGTTATAAATAGTTTACTATAAATCGAATATACGAAATTTAATCTTTATATATTAAGAGCCATTATCCTTTAATACGTTATTTATCTACTAATTTTCCTTCAAATATAATGTGAACAATGTAATGCTTCTTCAGACGATATTCTAGATCAAATAGCAACCATAACCTCAAATAAAAAATATATTAAAAAAAGAAGCAATAAGCGTTGATTGGAACTGATAATCTGATTTGTAAAAATAAAATCATTTCTTTTTCAATTTTTCCATTAATCCGGATTTTCGGGCATAATGAAACATATACAGCTGGACATAACCTGCATAGTCACCGAATTCTTCCATTCCGAATTCCCTGACTTTTTCAACTTTAATGTCCTTTCCGTCAAAGTATAAATATGACACGATGCGTTTAATCCATACATCACTTGGAAATGCCTGCCTAAATCCGAATCCATAAAGCAAAATGCAATCGGCAACCTTTGGACCGACGCCAGGAACTTTTAAAATAGTTTCAAAGGCCTCGTCATAGGACATTTTCGATATGTCTGAAAGGTCGATTTCAAGTGAAAAAATCTCGCTCGCCTTTCTCATGTATGGTGCCCTGTAACCTACTCTACAGACTTTTAGATTATTATTTTTAACAATATTTTCTTTTAAAAGCTCTTCTTCGTCATCCAAATAAAATTCCTTTAAAGAATTAGCATCAGGAAAAGAATAAAAATTATTGAAATTGCGACCCCATTTTTCTTTCATATCGGATATAGAGTTTGTCCATCTTTTAATCGAATTGTTAGCTGAACAAATTGATGATATGATACATTCAAACGGGTCTTTAGCTTGAAATAGTCTTAAACCATTACAGAATTTGGACATGTCCTTAAGCTCATCATAGCTATCCATATACTTATAAAACTCATCTAAATCAAAGTCCAAATCATAGATTTTTTTGACTTTTTCAACAGCTGATGATTGAGATACATTTCCAGTGTAAGTGAAATAGATGTTTTCACCACTTTGTTTTACGCTAAAAACAGAAGGTTCACCATTAACATAAACCAAATCACTATAGGAATCATTTATCTTTTTCCAAGGCGGTTGTGATGTTTGACCTGAAATCTGAGTTAATTCCAAATCAATTGGAGCTTCAATAATCATAATCTGACAGCCACATTATTCTCTTTCAGGTATTGTTTGACCTCACCGATGGAATACTGATTGAAATGAAAGATACTGGCTGCAAGAGCCGCACTGACGTCAGTCTTTTCAAAGACATCCAAAATATCTTTTGGCTCTCCCACACCACCACTGGCAATGACCGGAATGTCGACAGCATCATTGATTGCCTTGTTAAGCTCAATATCATATCCCGCTTGAGTTCCATCCCCATCCATACTTGTCAAAAGGATTTCACCGGCGCCCAGATCCTGACATCTGCATGCCCATTCTATTGCATCAATGCCTGTGAACTCCCTTCCGCCATAAATACTGCAGTCGAACCAGCAGTAACCTTTTTCAGTTTCAATAACATTTTTGTCCTTAGCATCATCCGGATGGGAAACATATCTTCTTTTAGCATCGATTCCTATTACAACAGCCTGTGATCCGACAACCTTGGATGCTTCAGTCAATAATTCAGGATTTTTAATGGCTGCAGTGTTAGTTGAACATTTATCCGCTCCTGCCTTTAACATTTTAATATAATCGTCAACCTTTCTTATTCCTCCGCCAACGCAAATCGGCATGAATACATTCTCAGTTAGCCTATCGATAACATCAGCCATCGTTGCACGCCTTTCATGAGAGGCAGTGATGTCAAGTACGACAACCTCATCAGCACCCTCTTCATAATAACGGGTTGCGAGCTCTACAGGATTTCCCGCATATTTAATCTCTTTAAATTCGACACCCTTTACAACACGTCCTTCAGGAACCTGTAAATCACAATCTAAACAAGGAATAATTCTTTTAGTTAACATAATATCAAATAGAAAAAAAGTAGTTATTGTTTTAAAAAAACAATAAAATTAAGCTGAATATCTTAAAACAAAACAGAATATAGCTAAAATAACTGTTAAAATTAAAACATGCTCTGGAGAAAGTTTTGGACCTACACTTTCTTCATCAAAGTACCTTACCAAACCAGCACCGGTTTGAGGCATACTAATCTTATTATCTTTCTTTGCCATAATATCTCCTTTTTAAATTAATTAATAAAAATAACTGATATTAATTATTTTTTTCATAGTATATAATGTTTATTAAAAAATCAATGATTTTTGAGAATATTAAATTTTCTCTTTTTTTATTACTTTAATTTCACTTATTCTTGTATCAGGATACTGTCCGTCCTCATCCTTTTCAACGGCTTTAACCATATCCCATATTGTTAAAAGACCTACGCTTACTCCGGTAATAGCTTCCATTTCAACTCCAGTCTTGCCCAGTGTATTAACGGCACATGTACAGGTGATAAAAGTAGGATTAACATCAAAATCTATTTCAATTCCTGTCAAACTTAATGGATGGCATAATGGAATGATTGATGAAGTATTCTTAACTGCCTGTATTCCGGCGATTTGAGCTGTTGTTAAAACGTTTCCCTTTTTAATTTCCTCTTTCTGAATCATTTTAATTGTATTTTCATCGAGAAATATCTTTCCTGAAGCAACTGCCCTTCTTTTTTGATCAGGTTTTGCACCAACTTCAACCATGTGTACTCCACTGTTCGTTAAATGTGTAAACTCTTCTGCCATACTATCACTACTTTTCACTAACTTCAATTACATCCAACTGCTTGCAAACAGCCTTAACGCCGAGTTTATCGGCTACATTAGGCTGTGATCTGCCTTCGTCACCAGAGATTAACTCCTTAATATATAATCCGCCTTCTGTTTTTATTGTCATTTCAAAATGGGTGTCATCTATGACCTCACAGGACAAATCCAGAACATGCTTAATGCGAACCTTATCTGCACGTCTGTGGGATACCCTTATCGGAGTCCGCTGATGAATTTCACCCAACTGAGATAAATCAGCTAGCTTTTGAGCATCGTAAGCCTCTTCACACTCAACCAGTGCCTTATAAACCTTATATGCATCAGGTGATGATACCTTAATTTCAGCCTTCCTATTCCTGTAGGTGAATTTTAGATTATGATATTGAGTTTTACCCTGATTAATTTCATTTATTTCATTTTCCAATTTATTCAAATCAATTTTTCTGATTTTAGGTTCTTTTATCTCTAAAACAAACGGCCTTCCGGAACCTAACATCAAAACATCAATGTCTTCTCTTCCGGCCCCATGGAATTTGGCTTCGTATCCGTCAGTAGCTTTCAGGATATGCTCGGAAATTAACTCCTCCACTGAACATGGATACTGCTTGCCCGTGAAATTGCACTCCTCACATCCCCTGCCCTTGCATTTACTGCAAGGCCATTTAGTTTGAGGGATTCCACGGATAAGCTTATTGTATTTGCCTTCTATAAAAATAGGGTTAATTTGAACTCTGATTTTTGGATCTTTTATTAAATTTACATTGACAATTATATCCTGTTTTTCAAAATTGACTTCCTTTGACAATTCCTTTTCCAATCGTTTGCCTATTATTCTGTTTATTTCCTTTTTAATAGGCTCTACATCCAAATTCAATTGGTCTATGAATTCTTCATCCCGCTTTTGAATTTCCTTATCTATGCGTGAACCCACTATGAATGAGTCGAATTCAACATTCAGGAAGTCAAGTTTATCATAGATTTTATCGAATAAAACGTCATCAATCTTATCAAAGACATTGCCGCAAATCACACATTCAGAGCCCAATTCAATGTCTAAGGATTCTGCTCTTGAAACGTTATCTTCGCCGTCAATTGTTTTGGACAGCATTCTTCCAAGACAGTGCTTGCAGATTTTACCGTCAGTTTTTTCAAGAATTTCGTCAGCTAACTGCATATTAATCTCATCTCATGAATTGGCCCATCATACGGTTCATTGCTCCGCCGCCTAAACGACCGCCACGTTTTCCAAGTCCTTTCATGGTCTTTTTAGTGTTGTTATAATATTTTAGAAGTTCCTTAACTTCTGATTCATCAACACCGGCTCCTCGAGCGATTCTTTGAACCCTGGACTGCTTTATGATTTTTGGATTTTCCATTTCTTCCTGAGTCATTGATGACATCATTATCTTATATGATTCTATTTTTTCTTCTGTCATCTGGGATGCCTCTTTTGAGATTTTATTTCCCATTCCCGGAATCATGTTTAAAACCTGCTGCATAGGACCCATCTTATTCATCATGTCAAACTGATTTTTCATGTCAACAAGGGTGAATTTACCTTTCAGCATGTTATTCATGGTTTTTTCTGCAATATCCTCATCGATGTTCTCTTCAGCCTTTTCTATTAAGCTTTTGATGTCTCCCATTCCAAGCAATCTTGAAATGAATCTTTCAGGGTCGAAGAGTTCAAAGTCATCAATCCTTTCACCTGTACCGATGAATTTGATTGGAGCACCTGTTTCGGCTACAGCGGACATTGCACCCCCACCTTTGGCTGAACCGTCAAGTTTTGTAATGATAATGGAACCGATATCTGTTGCCTGTGAGAAAGCCTTTGCCTGTTCACCGGCCTGCTGACCTATAGTTCCGTCAATGACAAGAATAGCTTCAGTAGGATTTATGATATCGTCCAACTGATCCATTTCAGCAATCAAATCGGATTCTTCCTTATGCCTACCTGCAGTATCGAAAATAATGACTTTACGGTTTTTAAATTCGTTTAAACCTTTTTCAGCCAAATCCAATGCATCCTTATTGTCAGGGTCACCATAAAGCGGAACATCCATTTCTTCCGTTAACTGTTTTAACTGCTCATAAGCGGCAGGTCTCCAAGTGTCCGTACATACTACAGCAGGATTGAAACCTTTTTTCTGCAGATACCTGCATAATTTACCGATGGTGGTTGTTTTACCACTACCCTGAAGTCCTAAGAATAATATTTTATATGGCCTTTCGTTAATATCCAAACCGGCAGCTTCCCTGCCCAAAAGATTTACCATTTCCTCATAGATAATTGTTATAACATGTTCCCTTGGAGTAATACCCTTTGGAGGTTCTTCTTCAAGAGCTCTACTTTCAATTTTTTTAGATAAATCTAATACTAAAGCGATATTAACATCAGATTGAATTAATGCACGTTGAATATCTTTAACAACTTCTTTTATTGTTTTTTTATCAATAACTGACATTCCTACTAATTTTTTCATCGTATTAGTAAGATTTTCACCTAAATTTCCAAGCATAATATCACTTAAATAAATTTATTAATCTATTAAAATATATGTATATTTATATTAAGTTTTAAAATTTTTGTGTGATACTATGTTAGAAGAAGTAAAAAAATCTTTGGAAGCGTCCCCAATCGTGAAAAAAGGAGATTATGATTATTTCGTTAATCCTATCAGTGACGGTGTTCCTGCAATGGAACCTAAAATGCTGCGTGAACTATCTCTAGCGGTTTATAAATATGCTGATTTGAAAATTGACAAAATTGTCGCTGTCGAAGCTATGGGTATCCATTTGGCTACTGCATTATCCCTTACAACAGACATTCCATTTGTCGTTATCCGTAAAAGACAATATGGCCTTGAAGGAGAAAAGCAGGTATATCAGAAAACCGGATACGGCTCTTCAAACCTTTATATCAATGACCTGCACCCTGGTGAAAGAATCCTGCTCATTGATGATGTTGTAAGTACCGGGGGAACATTAATTGCCCTCATCAAGACATTGGAAGACTTGGGTCTCGAAATCAAATCCACTGTTGCCGTGATTGAAAAAGGTAAAGGAAAAGAAATAGTCGAAAAGGAAACCGGAATAGAAGTTCTTTCAATAATAAAACTTGATGTGATAGACGGAAAGGTAGTAATTGAAAAAACAATTGAAGATTAAAATGTCATTGTACAATATGGATTTGGACAGGGTAATCCGTAAGATCAACTCAAAAAACAATATCAAAAATGTGGGACTGCAATTTCCGGAAGGCCTGAAGATGCAGGCGGTAAACATTGCACGCACTATTGAGGAAGAATGTGACGTTAATGTAATCATATCCGGAGATCCCTGCTTCGGCGCATGCGATGTCAGCGACTATAAAATGAAAGATTCAGTTGACCTGATTATACATTTCGGCCATACGCCTCTTCCCATCAGATATGAAACTCCCACACTGTTTATTGAAGCCTTTGCAAACATTGATGTCAGGAATGATTTGAAAAAGTGCCTTGAAAGCTTAAAGGACTATTCCAGAATAGGACTTGTCACAACAACACAGCATCTGCATCTGCTGAATGAAATGAAAGATTTCCTTGAGGACAATGGAAAGGAAGTAGTTCTCGGGTCATCAAAAAGCACAAGAAAAGGCCAGGTACTGGGATGTAATTTCTCATCCATAAAAAATTTGGATGCTGAAGTCTTTTTATTCATAGGAAGCGGAAATTTCCACCCTTTAGGAATATACCTATTTACGAAAGCTCCCGTTTTTGCCCTTGACCCATACAACAATGAACTGCGGGAAATGACAGAATATGCTGATAGAATTTTAAGAATACGTTTTGCAAGAATCGTTAAAGCACGCGAAGCCAAAAAATGGGGAATCATAGTATCTTCAAAGGAAGGACAATACAGAATGGAGCTTGCACGCGAAATAAAAAAACTGCTTAAGGACAGCGGGATGGAAGGATTCATAATAATGCTGGACAATGTTAATCCGGATGTTCTGTTGCCATACCTTGATTTAGACGCATTTATTGTGACTGCATGTCCAAGAATAGCTATTGACGATTCACAGATGTATAAAAAACCGCTGATAACTCCCCAAGAGCTTGAAATTGTCCTGGATAAAAGGGACTGGGAAAATTATCAGTTGGATGAAATACTTTTTAGAAGAAGATAGTACACTAAATATAAATATGGATTTGGATAAAATTATTATATTAATGAAAAATTTTTTTTCTTAATTTGGTGATTTAATATGGGCGAAGAAAAAGAACAAATTGTAATGCCAGGAGATAAATTAGGAATAATTGAACAGTATGTGCCTGGAGAAGGTACTTATGATGACAATGGAGAAATTAAATCATCAGTACTAGGAAACGTTAAGATTAATCAAAAAAAGAGAGTTATCTCTGTTGACTCAAAATTTGGTAAACCTGCTCTTTTAAAGAAAGGAGATATTGTTTATGGTCAAATAACTGACATAAAACCACAAAGAGCAAATTTTAACATTGAATGTATAAAAGATAATCCTAGACCGTTAGCATTGCCTTATATGGGAGCAATACACATATCCCAGGCCAAAAAAGATTATTTGGAAAAATTGGGTGATGCATTCAGAATAGGAGATATCGTGCAGGCAAAGGTAGTCAAGATAACTGGAGATAATGTTGATTTAAGTACTGTAGATAAAGATTGTGGTGTATTGAAGGCAATGTGTACACGTTGCAGAGATTATATGCACACCACCCAGAAAAAAGACGAAGTTCAATGTAATACTTGTAATAAAAAAGAAAAACGTAAAGTTTCAATTAACTATGTGAATGAATAAAAAGGTAGATAAAATGAATGATATCAAAGTTCTTAAACAAACTGCAACAGAAATAGAATTTGAAATTGAAAATGAAAGTCATGGAGTATGTAATGCACTCAGACACATTTTAATGGAAGATGAAGATGTTGAATTCGCAGTTTATAATATAGACCATCCTCTTACAGGAAAACCAATAATGACCATTAAAACTAATGGTGCAAACCCTAAAGATGCATTGAAAAAGGCTGCCGAACAGCTTAAAAATGACAGTGAATCTTTCAAACAACTTATTGAAGAAGCATTATAACTTCAATATTTGTTTCTATTTTTTTATGTGATTAATATGGGAAAATATAGAAATCCCAGTGTAACGACAGATATTTTTATTTTTGACGAAAATGAAAATTTCATATTGATTAAAAGAAAAAATGATCCGTATAAAGATTATTGGGCGTTGCCTGGAGGATTTGTAGACTATAACGAATGTGTTGAAGATGCTGCTGTAAGAGAAGCTTTGGAGGAAACCAGCATTAATGTTGTGTTAAAAGACCTCGTCGGAGTTTATTCAGACCCCAATAGGGATCCTAGAAGACACACAATAAGCATCGCATATACTGCCAAAGGAAATATGGATGAAATGAAAGCGGCTGACGATGCATGCGATATAAATATTTTCACGAAAAAAGATTTGGAAAATATAAATCTTGCCTTTGATCATGAAAAAATTATAAATGATTGCCTAAATTGCATTTCTAGGTAAAAATTATATTGAAAAAAAGTATAGATTTAAATAATTTAAAAAAAAAATTAAAGATAGAATGAAGAAAAAATAAGAGGTTGATAAAATGGAATTTTGCCCAGAATGTGGAGCAATGTTGCTTCCTACAGATAATGTGCTTAAATGTTCATGTGGCTATACTAAAGATTTATCCTCAAATAAAAGTGAATATTCAGTTTCACAGAAAGTTAAAGAAAAGCAAGGTGTTGTGAATATGGGTGAAGCTGAAGACCTTAGATCACAAATTAATGAAGTATGTCCTGAATGTGGTCATAAAAAAGCATACTATGAACTCAAACAAACCCGTAGTGCAGATGAAGCACCTACAAGGTTCTTTGAATGTGCAAAATGTGGCCATAAATGGAGAGATTACGATTAAGAGGAAATGCTATGAAAGATTCTAAAGAAAAAGAGCAAAGGATTTCTAACTTAAGGAATATGATTGATCATATGTCCGAAGAGGAAAATGATGAATCCTTAGAATTTAGAAAGGACGTTAATGAAGAAATCGAAGAAGATGAGGAATTAATCAATTTCCTAAACGAAAATACAGACGATTATGAAATTGATGATGAATACATTTACCGTCCGGGAAAAGATACTCCTTATGCGCTAAATTTAGATGAAGATGCTGAAATCGATGAAAATTTCATCATTGAAGCCGATATTAACGAAGAGATGGATGAAAAATCACAAGTAATTAACATGCCGTCCGGTTTCGATGACGACATCAGCGAAAACTTCGACAATCTAGTTAATATTAAAATAGGTGAAAAGCCAATTTTAGCCTTTGTCAGCTCAATTCTTGGAATCATATTCATTGTTGCTTCAATCATAGTTTTCAACTCAGGCACTGATAGAATTATCGACAATGTTGTTTCAGGCGAAAATAACTTTTTAGTGGTTATTTTATTGATTATTGGAATATTATTACTCATTTATGGAGTAGTTAAAATATTCAACATTAAAGGTCCGTTGAATTCGATGATGGAATCAATTAACGAAATTGAAGAAGAAAAAGAAACTTTGAATAAAGTTGAAACCAAAAAAGAAGAACCAACCATCCCAAAAAGTAATATTCCATTAGATAAAGAGTCTTATAAAATAGGCGAGTTCAAGATGAACGAACTTAAAAATAATCTAAAAAACTCATTTTCAAAAACTATCGAGAAATCAGAACCGGGAAAAAATGATGAAGAGGAAATAAATGTCGAAGATCTTCCTCCGGCTCGTGAAAAATCCGATGATGAAAAAGGTCTTATTAAAGAGGAAATAGAAGAAAAAGACTATGAACAAGCCCAGCTTGATGGCGAGTCCATTGATGAAATCTTTGCAGACGTTGAAGACCTTGAAAGTGAAAAAAAATAAATCATGTTTAATGGGCCTGTGGTCTAGTCAGGAATGACACAGGACTTCGGATCCTGAAATCGGGGGTTCAAATCCCTCCAGGTCCGTTTTTACTTTTTAACTCTAACGACAGCTTCTTTAAAAAACTCAGGAACTAAAGATCTGTATATAGGGCTTTTTAAAACCATGTTAATATCCGAATCCAGGATATAAGTGTAACAGTAATCATCTTCCGCACGCATTCCACGTCCATAAGCCTGCATTAAAGTCATTACAGTTTTATATGCATACCACTTCTGGTCTTTTTTTCTGCGCATGTTAATCTGCTTATCGCCCAAATACGGGAATGGAATCTTATAGATTACCTGGAATCTGCATTTATCATAAGGCAAATCCACACCCTCGCTCATTGAAGGGGAAACCAGAACCAAAGGATTTTCATCATTCTCAAAGTATTCGAGAATTCTTTCCCTATTGTCTGAATTATGTGAAATCAACCTTGAATTAACCAAATTGTTGTTAATAAAATGCTGACATTTATAGCTGTTTGTGTGAATCAGTCCCTTTTCATCCTTATGCTTTTCAAGGATTTCCTTAAGTATTGGAATCGTTTTTGGTGCTGTCTTACTTATTCTGTTTTTAGACATTTTTCCCGCCAAATCCAGAATGATAGGTCTTTTTTCTTTAGTGAACGGACTGTCAACTTTAATGTGATAGACCTCATCAGGAGACAATCCCAGCCATTTTGAAAAGAGATTGCTTGACAGGATAGTTGCACTCATGAAAATAACAACATCACCATATTTAAGCAGACTGTCTTTGGCATAATGGTGTACCCTTAACGGTTTGAATGAAACGCCGTTTTCATCGCTGTCGATAACCCAGTTTTCAGGTTCGCTTTCAAGATTTTTCTTAAGTACTTTAAGCCTTGATATGGTGGATCGGATTCTTTCTGCCTTGTTTTTGGATAAATCCTTAATGTCAATATCTTCATATGACTCGGCAATAGCTGAAATTTCCATAAGCCAATCAGGGAGTTCTCCATCCTTCAGCGTTTCCTTGGAAATCACCCTACTAATGTCCTTTTCCAAACGGTGATTATAGATATTGACCTCCATCGTATTCATCAGTTTGGATTCAATGTTGTGGGCTTCGTCCAGAATAAGCAGGGATCTTGTACCGAAATGCTTTACATAGTTTAATTCCGCTATAGCATAATCGTAATTCATTAAAGTTATTGGAGAATTGATTGAATTGGTTTTCTGTTCCCAATAATGACAGTGGGCAGGAGACTGATAAAACACAGCACCTCCAAAGGAATCCTCAAAAGCCAACTCAGCATCCAATGTCGGATTTTTAGCAACACCGAACTCACAGAAAAAGTTGCTTGAAGTAGGGGATGTCTTACATGCCCCCATATCACAGGTTACTTCCAGACCGTCATGCAAACAGGAAAAGTTAGACCTTCCCTTAACCAGCGGAAATTCAAATTCGTTGCTATATTGTGATTGAAGCTGCTTTGTCATTGTTAGGATATATGCTGAACCATACATTTTAGCCAGAGTCGTTGCGATTGCGGACTTTCCCGTACCGGTTCCCGCTTCCAAAATGATATATTTATATCCCTGCTTGATTGCATCATCAATATTTTGAATAATTTCAAACTGGCCGAATCTTGGTTCGTAAAACGGGAAATTCTCTATAATATCTTCATTTATATGCGGGTATAACTCCTTAAGTTCAAAAAACCTGTTTACCTGCATCTTATGGTCTTCAATAGAATAAGACTCCTGTATCTCATCATCTAAAATAGATGTTGTCTGAGGCTTGGAAAAACTAAATAAACTAGTTGAACCCTCAGTTTCAACAGTACTCTTATGTTTACAGATACAATTACTTTTAAGCATACCACAATTTGGACAAAACATAGAATTTGACATCAAAAATATATTAGTATAGTATACTATAAATAAATTATATAAGAGCATTTGAAAAGAAATATTTATAAGTGATAATATGACTGAAAGAGGAAAGTTATTTGGAATTGGTGTTGGACCTGGAGATACTGAATTATTAACATTGAAAGCTGCTAGGATTCTGGAAAGTGTTCCTGTTGTTTTTTCACCGAAATCATCAAAAGAAAAGGAAAGTATATCACTTTCAATTGTCAAACCAATAATCGAAAAAAGAAAAGATTACAAAAAATTAATGCTTGTGGAACCGATATTTCCTATGATTGAAGATAAAGATGAACTTGAAAAGGTATGGACCTCCGCTTCAGAGTTAATTGCACAATATCTGGATAGCGGACGTGATGTGGCATTTATAACTCTTGGAGACCCTTCAATATTCAGTACATATTCATATGTTCAAAAGAAACTGAAAGGAGCTTATGAAATAGAAACAGTTCCTGGAATTACTGCATTTACTGCCTGTGCAGCGGCCCGTAATGAGGCATTGGTTGAACAGAACAATATATTAACAGTTGTTCCGAAAATTGATGACAGGCTTGATGATGTGATGGAATACAGTAACGCGATAGCATTGATGAAAGCATCAAGAAACATGAGAAAATTAGAATTAAAAATAGAGAACAATAAACGTACCAAAGACGTTTATTCCGTTCAAAATTGTACCCGTGAAAATGAAGAAATCATTGAAGGCTTTTCAAAAGACAAGCCTTATCTTACAACCACAATTATCAAATTGGATGATTAATTCTGGTTAACAGCAAATGGTTCAACTTCAAAAACACATTTACCATCACCCATAGTATAACATTGGATTTCAATTACATTAACCGGCGAATTGAAATATTCTGAAAACAGCGCTTCAAAAATACCCGTATCTAAAAAGCATGCCGGTTTACCTGTTTTAGGCAGCAATCCGCATTCGAAGCAGTCAAGAGCTGTGATTTTAATAATATCACCAACTTCAAAGGATACCTTGCCCAAACCTTTGGATTCCCAGAATTCAGCGATATTTTGTAAAAATATGTCTAAATCATCATCATATAGTGAATCAAAAATTGATCTGCCTATGCGAACGCCTGTTGCCTGCAATACGGGATCAATGTTAATTCCTTCCTGAATGAGCATGGATCTTAATGTATGGAATAATAAAACGGTGAAATCACCATCGTTATCAATGATATTATCGACCAAATAATCTTTTTGAGTCTCTTCAATTTCTTTTTGCTCTGTCAGATTAACGGAACCCAAATATTTTGAATTAATATAAAAAATCTTTTTTCTGTTATCATTAGGATGAATTTTAAATGAAACAATACCTGATTCTCTTAAACTTTTTAAATGGACAGAAACTGTGGATTTTGATTTGCCTGTATTTGAAACTATCTCATCAAATTCCATTTCGCTATCTCTTAGCATTTCTAGAATTGTTAGTTTTACTGGACTTTTAATAACATTAACGCCAATATTTTTTTCGGGATTTGAGAAAATTTGTATTGGTTTTTCATCTGCCATTAATTTGCACCTCTTATTAACAATTATTTAATTTATTGATTAATATAATTATCTAAAAAATGTATTTTTTAGTGTATTGTTCAATTTTAAAAAACGAACAGTTTTTGAAAACATAACTTATATATATTTTCTTTAACATAAATATAATAAATTCATATGTCATTCGTATGGATTCAAACAAATTTAATTGAGGAATATATTATGAAAGCTAATGCTCAAAAAATAGCTGAAGGAGTATACTGGATTGGTGTTCTTGACTGGGATTTAAGAAGCTACCACGGATACACCTTAGACGGAACCACTTACAATGCATACATTGTATTTGGAGAAGATAAAGCAGCAATCATCGATAATGCTTACCCTGGAAAAACTGCTGAAATGATGGCACGTATCGACGATGCATTCGCACAGGAAGGAAGAGATGTAAAAGTTGACTACATCATCCAAAACCACGTTGAAAAAGACCACTCAGGTGTTTTATATGACTTGCACAAAAGATTCCCTGAAGCACCTATTTACTGTACCGAAATTGCAGTTAAAGGACTTTTAAAACATTACCCTAAATTAGAAGGTGCTGAATTCATTACTGTCGGAACCGGAGACACATTAGATGTCGGCGGAAGAACCTTAGCATTCCTGGATGCATTCTTACTCCACTGGCCAGACAGCATGTTTACCTTGCTTGCCGATGAAACCGGTATTTTATTCCCTAACGATGCATTCGGTCAACACTTATGTTACACACAAAGATTCAGTGACGAAATCCCTGAATACGTGTTAATGGACGCTGCTCAAAAATTCTACGCAAACTTAATTACTCCACTTTCAAAATTAGTACTTAAAAAATTAAATGAAGTAGTTGAATTAGGATTACTCGAACAAATCAAAGTTATTGCACCATCCCACGGTCAAATCTGGACTGACCCAATGCAAATCATTGGAGCATACCAAAACTGGGCAACCGGTGTATGTGAAGACAAAATCACAATCATATACGACACAATGCACTACTCAACCCAGACCATGGCTCACGAAATTGCTGAAGGTGCAATCTCTGAAGGATACGATGTTGAAATCTTCTTCTTGCATGAAGATGAAAGATCCGAAATTGTTAAAAGTATCCTGACCAGTAAAGGAGTTGCAATTGGAGACCCTACCATTAACGATGTTCCATTCCCAAGTATCGGGGACATCATGTACTACTTGAAAGGTCTATTATTCAACAGAACTGGTATTGAAAGAAAAGCTGTTACCTTCGGTTCCATGGGTGGAAGAGGAGGAGCTCCTGCTAAACTCGCTGAAGAATTAGGTAACTGCGGATTTGATGTAATTGACACTCAAGAAATTTACTTCATTCCAACCGATGACGAAAACGAAGCAAGCTATGAATTAGGTAAAAAATTAGCTCAAGCTTGTAAAGAATTATAATTAAAAGGAGATGTATTAATATGGTAAAATACGAACATGAAATAGGTATTACAAAAGGAACACCTGTAGAAAAATTTGTTGCAGGAAACTTTGAAGGAGAAACCAACGAAGTAGGTATCTACTTAGCAATGTCCAGACAAGCTTCCAGAGAAGGCTATGGGGAATTAGCCGAAGTATTCAAAAGATTAGCATGGGAAGAAGCTGAACATGCTGCAAGATTCTGTGAAATGAACGGAATCATCAAAGATGACCTCAAAGCTAACATCGAATGGATGATGGGCGGAGAAAAAATGGCTAACGCTGAAAAAAGAGAAGCTTCTGAAAAAGCTCAAGAAGCTGGCATTGAAACCGCTGCTGATTTCTTCAGAGAAAGTTCCAAAGACGAAGGTCGTCACTACAAAATCTTAGAAGGTATCTTAGAAAGATACTTCTAAATTGAAAGAATTAATTTTCTTTCAATCCTTTATTTTTTTTACCGAAAAACCACTCATCAAAACAATGCCATTTAATTAAAATAATCATTAATAATTCAATATAATTTTTCTAAAACTATTGAAATTATGATGCATAATTATAAAATAATAAAAATAAGGTTAAAAAAAATATAAATAAAATATCTTGCCATACATGTAAGAGTGAATTTAAAGAAAACTTGCAACTAAACTGAAAACAATGACCATTGCCATGATGACTGAAATTGAATTTACCAGCGGCTTGTATTGATGTTCAGGAAGTTTATAGCTAAGCAATATTTCAAGCATTTTACCGCCGTCCAACGGCTTCATAGGAAGCAGATTGAATGTACCTATTCCCAAGTTTAAAACAAACATCCATTGGAACAGCTCCAGCAGATTAAAGTAAATCCATGGAAGCGGACCAAAAGCGTTATTCTTCAATTCGAAATGTTTTCCTGCCTGAATACCAAAGTAACCCACAGATTCATTGTTAGGATTTTTATCTAATGTCAGCGTATACGTGCCCTCATTAGTGCCTACGCTAACATTATCGCCAGGTTTAAAGGATCCGACAATATCCAGATAACTGTCTGAATCATCCACCGTGTGATTATCAATAGACTCTATAATCATTCCTTCCTTTAAATACTCGCTAGCCGGTGAATCACTTACGACACGATTGATTTCAATTCCGTTTTCCTGAAAATTGGCAGGTATTGCATATGATGAAATCACTAAAAATATGATTAATGCAATGGCCGCCAAAGACATGTTCGCAATTGAACCTGCAGCATAAACCCTCAGTTGGGATATTTTTTTAGAAGCCATCAATTCCGCTTCATCAGGCTCTACAAAGGCTCCCGGAATGATTAAAAACAATAACAGTCCGATGGATTTTATGCTGATTTTTTCAGCTGTGGCGACAATACCGTGAGAAAACTCATGGACAATAAGCACTGTAGCAAGTCCAATCAATCCATATCCCAAAGGAACATAAATCGATGAGCCCGGCATTTCAACACCAGGAATGACTAAAGATACCGAAGGAGCAGTTGTAACCGTTTCCAGAGATGACACCAGAAGCCATGCCATTAATATCATTGCCCCAAACGATACGAAAATACCCAGTGTCATGAAATATTTCCAAAAACGTGGAGATATATTGGCAATACGGGAAATTAATCCCCTAAGTCTTCCTGTTCTCCACATTATTACAGGAAATTCTATGGAAAAGCCATGAGTGGATAATCTATTATTAAATATTAAAGCCACCGTCCATATGACAAAGAAAGCTACCAGATAATAATAAATCCCATTCATTAAAACACCACAACATTACCAAAGCAAAGAATCGAAAAAGACAACGTCCACCATATCGCCTTTCTGATATCCTTCATCATTCTCATCAATTATGATATAGCTGTTAGCCTCAACCATTGAACGTATAATGCCTGAACCTCTATTCAATATATGTCTGGCATCATTATCATCAGTGAAAGCGCGAATGAAATCAGTTCTTCCAAGCTGAGATGGAATCTTTAATTGCGCTTGTCTTTTGACAAAATGCCAATTGAAGTCTCTTCCTTGCATTTTAAATAAAAATTTACGGGCAAATATATCAAATTGAGTCATTGCCGCAACAGGCTGGCCTGAAAAGGTGAATATGATTTTTCCATTAACTATTCCTGCACCAATCGGCTTGCCCGGCCTTATTGATACTCCATGGAATAAAATTTCGCCCAAATCATCGACAACATCCAATACAACATCCCCTTTACTGATGGCCGTTCCGCCTGTTGTCATGATGACATCATACTCTTCGCTTGCTTTTAAAACTGCATCCCTTACTTCTTCAAATGTATCGCCAGCATGAGTAAAGCTAACAAGAGCACCGGCATCCTCAATTAAGGATTTTATGGAATATTTATTGGAATTGATAATTTTAGCCTTGTCGATTTCATCTTTAGTAGGTTCCACCAGTTCATTACCAGTTACAATTAACTTGATTTTAGGTTTTTTATAAACTTTAACGCTACTATAACCTGCAGATGCAATCAGTCCCATTTCCTGATATCTGATGAAAGTATTTTTAGAAAGAATCTGATCTCCTTTTTTAATGTCCTCAGCCTTTGGAGAGACATTTTCACCGGGAGTAACCTGAGAATAAATAGTCAGTTCATCCCCATCTGTAGTAGTGTATTCCTTCATTAAAACAGCATCAGCTCCATCAGGAATAGGTGCACCAGTAGCTATTACAATAGCTTCACCTTCATTAATCGTCTTATCACAAAAATCTCCAGCACCCATAGCATCAACAATTTTCAATGTTTTAGGTTTGGATTGAGATGCACCAAACGTATTTTCCCCCCTAAGTGCAAAACCATCCATTGCAGATTTATCAAAAGGTGGAGAATTATGATATGCGATAATATCTTCTGCCAATACTCTTTTATGTGCCTCATCCAATGGAACTTCTTCTGTGTCCATTAACTGCTGATTGTCATCAATCAACTTTAAGGCATCATTTAAAGAGTCTAATTTTGATAAAAACATATAAACACCAGTCAAACTTATTTAAGCCATGTATTTTTCAATAACGCCATAATATGAATCTTTCAATTCATCAATGCCGAATTCATTATCATTAATTTTTAGGACATTACCTTTAACTTCCCCTATAACAGTTACAGGAACATCTATTTTTGATAATATATCATCGGCAGCATCAGATTTGACAGTCATTAAATATCTGCCATGACTTTCAGAGTAAATTAATTGATTTTCATCCAAATCATCGGAAGTTAATTCAACTTCACAGCCAATATCGGATGACATTACCATTTCAGAAAGTGCAATTGCCAAACCTCCTGCAGACACATCGTGAATTGCAGTGATATCCTTATTATAATCCCCATCCAATAAGTTTAATATTGTTTTAGCATTAGCAACTTCGTCATCAATTCTAATTCTTGGAGCTACACCTTTTTCCAAATTATGTATAGTTCTGTGATATTCAGAACCTGTCAATTCATCAAAAGTTTCTCCAATTAACAGGATTTTATCCCCTTCATTTTTAAAGTCCATAGTTCTAATATTTTCGATATTTTCAACACCTATGACACCAACAGCAGGAGTCGGATTGATTTTAATTCCTTCCGTTTCATTATAGAAACTTACATTTCCGCTGATGACAGGAGCTTCAAATTTCTCGGCAACCAGACTCATACCTTCAATGGCTCTTTTGAATTGCCATAGGATATCAGGCTTTTCAGGATTACCGAAGTTAAGACAATCCACCACAGCATATGGAGTAGCTCCCATTGAAACTACATTACGGATAGCTTCAGCAACACATCCGGCAGCTCCGTCAAATGGAGACAATTTAGTGTGGATTGTATTTGAATCAGTTGTAAGAGCGATAGCTGTTGTATCATCAATTCTTAAAACAGCCGCATCATCTCCAGGCTTTACGACAGTCCTTACCTGAACCTCATGGTCATATTGTTTGTAAACCCAGCTTTTTGAAGCTATATTCGGTGAAGACAATAATTTAAGCAAGGATTCCTTAATTGGAGGATGTTCAACAACAACAGGCTCCAGATCTTCAGGAATTTCTTCCAATGGTCTGTTTAAGGATGGCGGGTCTGCGAGTAAAATAGTAGGCAAGTTTGCAATTTCATCACCCTCATCAGAAATTATCATGTTATTGCCTTCCCTTACCTCACCGATCACTGCTGAGACAATTTCATGCTTGTCACAGATTTCAGTTGCCTTTTCAACATCTTTTGGATTTAATACGAATACCATTCTTTCCTGTGATTCGGATAGCATTATTTCATATGGAGTCATTCCAGTTTCTCTTAAAGGAATGGAACGAAGGTCAACGAATGCCGCATTGTCTGATTCGTCTACAAGCTCTGAAATACAACAGGTAAGGCCTCCACCACCCAAATCCTTGACACCACTTACATCAATTTCTTCTAGAATCTCGAGTGATGCTTCCAATACTCTTTTTTTAGTGAACGGATCTGCTACCTGTACAGCAGGCCTGTCTTCAGTTTCAGAGTCAGATGTCAGCTCTTCAGATGCGAAAGTTACTCCATGAATACCGTCACGGCCAGTGGTTCCTCCCATAAGGAAGAATACATCACCGACATAAGGTGCCTGACCACGTACGATTTTATCTTTCTCGACAAGTCCCACGCACATTACATTTACTAAAGGATTTGTTCTGAAGGATTCATCGAATTCTATTTCACCTGCGACGGTTGGAACACCAACACGGTTACCGTAATCTGAAATTCCTTTTACAACATGTTCGAATAGGTATCTTGATTTTTCATCTTCCAGAGGACCGAATCTTAAGGAATCAAGAAGAGCTATAGGCATTGCACCCATTGAAATAATATCTCTTAGAATTCCTCCAATACCAGTTCCAGCTCCACCATAAGGTTCAATAGCTGACGGGTGATTGTGAGATTCCATACCAACTGCAAGAGCGTATTTGTCTGTGACAGAAACTAACCCCGCATCGTCGCCAGGACCTAAAATAATATTTTCTCCTTCAGTTGGAAAAGTACCTAAAATTGGTCTGCTGCTTTTGTATGAACAGTGCTCAGAGAACATTACATCCAACATTCCCTCTTCAAGCTCATTCATTTCCCTGCCAAGAATACCTTCAATATATTCCACTTCAGAATCTGTTAAAGTCATTTTAAACACCTTAGATATTTTTTATGGATATGATTACTTTCTCGCCTTCTATATCCCATTCTTTTTCATAATCACTAGCTTTATCGCAAACTTCGCTGTCTGTAATTGTTAAACTTCTGGCCCTGACTTCATGAGAGATGAATTCTGATTGAGGAGTAATCAATTCTTTAAATTCCGGAGTTGTTTCGACGCATACGTCAATGTTTGCTTCAACATCCAAATCCAAATCTTTTCTCATGTCCTGAACCCTTCTTATGAGTTCACGAGCCATTGCTTCCTGTCTGATTTCCAGAGTAATGTTTGTGTTAACGAATACATTTCCGCCTTCAAACTCTGATGAAACGAAATCATCCGGAAGTTCTGAATCAAAGAGTACGTCATCGCCAGACAATTCATGACCTTCTATTGTTATGCTTCCGTTGGCTTCAAGGTCTGCCTTGATTTGATTGCCGTCACCCTGTTTTAATGCGGCCATTACCTTACCCATGTCTCCCTTAAGCCTTGGACCTAAAGTCTTGAGATTAGGTTTTGCATTGAAAGACAATTTTTCAAACTCACTGGCGCATAAAACATCTTTAGTATTGGACTGGTCTTTAATGATATCAGTTAACTCTCCAATAGCTTTTAAAACATCCTCATCCTGAGATACGACAGTAATATCAGATACCGGCCATCTGAGTTTATATTGGGCAATGTCACGTGCTCTGATTGATGCATCTATTACTTCACGTGCAACATCCATTTTAGCTTCAAGCTCCACGTCTATTGCATCTTCGT
The DNA here is from genome assembly GCF_045603845.1 of Methanobrevibacter sp. Taxonomy (GTDB): domain Archaea; phylum Methanobacteriota; class Methanobacteria; order Methanobacteriales; family Methanobacteriaceae; genus Methanocatella. Next base: position 8,714 of record NZ_JAZUMY010000107.1, on the reverse strand, counting down.
CATAAGTCCAATCGTTCATGTGAATACTTTCAGGAGCATCAGGATTGACTCCTTTTACAAGGTTTTCATAGATTTCTTCTGATACATGAGGAGCAATAGGACATAATACAGATATTAATTTAGTAAGAGCAGTGTATAAGCTGTAATATGCACCCAATTTATCCGGATCGTCGCTTTCAACCCAGGTTCTTCCACGGATAAGCCTTACATACCAACGGCTTAAATCCTCCAATATGAAATTATTAATTTTTCTTGTAGCCTTATGGAAGAATAACTTATCGAAATCTTCACCAACCTCTTTCACCAACGTATTGGCCTTGGAGATAATCCATCTGTCTTCAGACCTTAAAATAATATCATCTTCAGTTATTTCTGTAGGATTGAAGTTATCCAAAGACATGTAAGTTGTTGAAAATACATATACATTCCATAAAATATTAAACATCTTGTTGATGTTAAGGAGTTCGTCCCATACGAATTTTAAGTCATCCCATGGTTTTGATGCCCATAATAAGTAGAATCTTAAGACGTCTGCGCCGTATTTCTCAATCACTTCTTCAGGAGACACTACATTACCTAAAGATTTGGACATTTTATTTCCGTTTTCATCTAAAACGAAACCGTGCATTAATACTTTTTGATATGGACTTCTGCCCATTGAAATTACCCCTGTTCCGAGTTGTGAATAGAACCATCCTCTTGTTTGGTCGTGACCTTCAGTAATGAAGTCATATGGATACCAGTCTTCGAATTTTTCCTTTTCTTCAGGATAGTACAGTGAAGCCCAACCGGCTACACCTGAGTCAATCCATACGTCCAATACGTCAGGAATCCTTCTGATAGCTTTTCCGCAGGAATCACATTTCACTTCAACCTCATCAACGTATGGCCTGTGGATAAGCTCAGCATCGCTTACATTGATTTCATTTAATGCTTCGGATTTGAGATCGTCAAGAGAACCGATTACTTTCAGCTCACCGCAGTCAGGACATTCCCATATAGGAATCGGAATACCCCAGTATCTTTGTCTTGAAATTGTCCAGTCACGTGCATTGTCTACCCAATCATGGAATCTGCCTTCTCCAGCCCATTTAGGTACCCATTCGACTTTTGCAATTTCATCCAACATTTTCTGTTTGATTTCTGTGACTTTTAAAAACCATTGTTTGGTAGCGCGGTATATGATTGGAGTCTTACATCTCCAGCATACTCCGTATCTGTGCTCAATGGTTTCGACTCTGTACATTAAATTTTTAGCCTGCAGATCTTCAATAATTTGCTGGTTTTCATCTTTTGTGAATTTTCCATCGTATTTTCCTGCATCTTCTGTGAAGCATCCGTCTTCGCCTACAGGACAAAATATTGGAAGTCCGTTTGCCTGACCGACTTCAAAGTCGTCAGGACCGTGTCCGGGTGCGGTGTGTACCAAACCTGTACCTTCACCAAGTTCCACATGGTCACCAGGCAATATTGTGTGGACTTTTTCAATTTCTGAGTCGAATTCCATCTGTTTTGGAATTTCATCAGCTAAAATGTAATCGTAAGCCATTCCGATTAAGTCTTCACCTTTTACGGTTTTAATGACTTCATACATTACTTCTTTTTCTTCGATGATTTTATCTTCTTCGCCTTCGTTTTCTGCAGGAATTTTGGTTCTGTGGATTTTGACCTGTTTTCCTAAAACCTCTTCCATAAGGTTTTCAGCCAAGATATAAGTTTCACCGTCTTTTGAAACGTAAACATAATCAAATTCAGGGTTTGCACAGATTGCAAGGTTAGCCGGAAGTGTCCATGGAGTTGTTGTCCATACAAGGAAATATGTATTTTCTTCACCGGTTACCGGGAATTTAATGAATATTGAAGGGTCAACCTTTTCTTCATATTCAATTTCTGCTGCTGCAAGAGCTGTACCACAGTGAGGACACCAGCTGATTACCCTTTGGTCGTGTACAAGCAGGTTTTGCTCATTTGCCTTTTTTAGTGTCCACCAGGAAGATTCCATATATTTCGGATCCAAAGTCATGTATGGATCATCCCAATCCATCCAAACACCCAACTGGTCGAACTGCTCTTCCATCGCAACTTTGTTTTCCATTGCAAATTCTCTACATTTGTCTACAAAAGCAGCTATTCCAATGGTCTCTTCGATTTCCTGTTTGGACTGGATATCCATTAGGTGTTCCACTTTATTCTCGATTGGAAGTCCGTGCATATCCCATCCGGCCTGGCGCCTTAGGCTGAATCCGTTCATGGATTTAAAACGTAGGTATGTATCTTTAATTGTTTTATTCCATGCTGTACCTAAATGTATTCTACCGCTACAGTAAGGTGGACCGTCCAGAAATGAGTATCTAGGACCACTTGCTCTAAGTTCATTAACTTTTTTAAAAGTTTCAAATTCCTTCCAGAATTTCTGAACTTTCTTTTCTATTTTATCATGATCGTATGATTTTTCTGCCTCTTTTATTGGCATTGTAACTCCTCAAAAATTAATAATTTATAATACTTATATTTTTGTTTTAAATATTAAATAAAGTTTATTGCAATATTTAAAATTTTAAAAAATGAAAAGATTTTAAAAGAAAAATAGAAATAAAAAAATAGAAAACTTATCCTCAAAAGAGGAAAGTCAGATTTAGTTTTTAATATACTTTTTTAAATCTTCAGCTTTGTCGGTTTCTTCCCATGGAAGACCTTCAATACCGAAGTGGCCGTATTTAGCGGTTTGTTTAAATTTAACATCCCTTAAACCTAAGGTTTCGATGATTCCGTCAGGCGTTAACTTGAAGTTTTCACGTACAATTTTTTCAAAGTCAACATCTGCACCGGTTCCAAAAGTATCCACCATAACTGAAGTCGGTTCTGCAACTCCAATAGCATAGGATAATTGGATTTCACATTTTTCTGCAAGTCCGCTAGCTACGATGTTTTTAGCAATGTATCTTGCCATGTAACATGCACTTCGGTCTACTTTAGTACCGTCTTTACCTGAAAATGCTCCTCCACCGTGGCGGGCATATCCTCCATAGGTATCGACAATGATTTTACGGCCGGTTAAACCAGCATCACCGTGAGGTCCGCCAATTTCAAACTTACCTGTCGGATTGATGTGCTCTTTAGTATCTTCAGTCATAAGTTCTTCAGGAATAACTGCTTTGAAGAGTTTTTCACGGATATCCTCTTTCAACTGTTCCTGATTTTCGGACATTGTCTCATCATGCTGGGTTGACAATACCACCGCATCAAGTGAAACGACATTGCCGTCTTTATCATAATTTACAGAGACCTGTGCTTTACCGTCAGGTCTTAAATATGGGATTTCTCCGCTTTCTCTGAGTTCAGTTAATTTATTAGTTAATTTACGGGCCAGATCAATAGGGTAAGGCATTAATGATTCAGTTTCATTAGTTGCAAAACCGAACATCATTCCCTGATCTCCAGCTCCGGTTTCTTCTTCTCCACGGTCTACCCCTTGATTAATATCCGCAGATTGTTCATGAAGCCTATTTTCAACTTTACAAGTGTGACCATCAAATTTTAAATCAGGATTGTCATATCCAATTTCAATGATAGTATCCCTAATGATTTTTTCAATTTCATCTTCTGAGATATGAGCTGATGAGGTTATTTCACCAAATACCATACAAAAATCAGTTGTTACACAAGTTTCACATGCAACGTGTGAATTTTTATCCTGTGCCATATATGCATCCAATATAGCATCAGAAATAATATCTGCAACCTTGTCAGGATGTCCCTGAGTTACTGATTCTGATGTAAATGTTCTACCTAGTTCATTCATATTTTATCACCAATATTCAATTTTATAATTCAGTGTTTTATTAACATAATAAAATAGTCACTATTAAATTATATCTTAAATGTTTATTAAATATTATCCTTATAATTCAGATTACAATCCAAGATTATTTTGGAAAGAATACTATCATTATCAGTCCAATTACTGTCCAAAAAATGAAATTAATTATTTTATAATACATATTATTAAATAAACGATTTAAATAAAGATAATAAATAAATAGAACAATTATTCCACATAAAAATAGTTTATTATTAAGTATAAACAATCCATAACATACAATTAAAACAATGCCAATGAAAAGTATCATTAAAATATCTTTTTTATCCATAATTCACCTGAATCAATTCATTTAAGAAACTCTGTTATAACTACAAAACTAATTCCTAAAAATAAGATAATAAAAAACATTCTGTCAGAAAAATCTTTATAATCCATGTCTTTATTTTTGTAATAGCTTCTAACTGAAAGCGACATGAAAAATATTAAAATTAATGAGATTACAATTCCTTCTAAAAGGAATGAAATAACCCCATTTGAAATGAAAAATGAAATAATGTAAGATATTATAATAATTGAGCATATAGCTAAAAAATATGTGAGTTTAAATCTAGTAAATCTTTCCTGAGGATTTAAATCGGATCTATTAGAAAGTATAATTTTTAAATAATTCATTATCATTGCCACCACAAATTCTTATTTTGAATAATTTAAAAAACATAAAACAATAAAATTGTTATTACGATAGAAAAAATTAAAGTTAAACTTGCTAAATTTTTAACACTAATTCTATCAATTAACTCTTCGCCACGAAATATTAATATTAAACCGATTATATAACATACAGATAAAATTAAACCTTTAATATTCATTAGAGCACCATCTTATCCCATTATTCTCCATATGGACTGATAAATCTAAAATGTACTGTTAAAAATACCAAATATCCCATGAATGCTAAAAGTATCATTTGTTTTTTATTTTTATCATTTAAAGATATAATATTCAAATAATTTAATAAAAAAGCACCAAAAGGAAGAATTAATAATAAAAGGTAACTTTTAGCATGACTATTCATTATTTCATTAATTAAATTCATAAATTTCCCCCAAATCATAAAATATTTTTATAAATAATTGCAATTAAGAAAGGCAAAATACAAATTATCAAAAAGATTTTAACATATTTATTTTTTAGAATTAATCTATATTTCCATTTAAAATCTTCATCTTTATCTCCTATCGCATCAGGAATTAAGAAAATAAATAAGCTTGCCATTAATGGTGCAGGATTATTAAAAAATATAGTTAATATTAATAAAATTAAATAAATAGGAATTGAAATCCTCCAGAACATATTTAATAAATGATTCTCGTATTCTACAGTATTTATATCTTTTTTTCGCATGTTATCAATAAATAATTAATTTTCATATATGAAATTAATCATACTGCTAATTAGAGGATGGTATAAAAATATTCCTTTAATTGCATTCCACGTTATTTTTCCACCAATTACAAGAGGGTTTGTGGTTTCATAAACTGAAATAATTACACTTTTTAATGTACCATAAGGTTCATAGGTGATACTTGCTTTTGTTAATGAATAATATTTACACAGTAATTCAAATGCATCATTTGAATGCATAATAACAACTTCTGTATTTGAAAACGCACATTCTTTAATAATTATTTTACCTACAGTAACACCCGATTTAAAAACACCAAAAGGAAGTGATAAAGCAATATTTGCGAAAAACCAAGCCCCTCTCTCATAATTCCAGCCTTTATTTAAGTCATCGGCATAATATGTCAATATTCCGCCGAAAACTGCTAAAGTAATACCCCCCAATATTAGCCATCCCGCGGGATTTGAAACTAACAATGCAGCAATACCCACAGTAATAGCAACACTTCCAACAATACCTAAAAAATTATTATCCATACTATCAAGATAATCGTCAATTGATTCAAATGCACCATTAATCATATCTTGAAGATAAGTATAGGTAATATTTATATAATAATTAACTAATATTTCAAAAATTTCACTACCATTCAATAATTTTTCACCAAAATCACAGGCCCAGTCAGCTTGTTGATTAGAATAACAATACGATCCTTCAAAACTCAAATTAAGAACATCACAAACTCTACCTGAAACTAAATCAATAACTAAAATCCTTAAATTACTACCTTTCTCCCGAATAATGACAAAACCATCTTCAAAAAGAACTTCCAAAGAACTACCATTTAATAATAAATTACCTAAACCATAAGTAACACTTCCATAAGGACTAGTACCTGGAAACAAAGCATCCATAACCCAATATTCAATTTGTGAAAAACTGGCTGAAACCAAAAAATTAAAAGCTTTAACATTATTCATTTCACCATATACATCCATACCAAATCGAAAATCACATTCACCACTCAAAATTGTATGCTTAAAATCATCTCGAACACTAATGGCAATAGGCGTATTACGATTCCATGTTACATTAAATAAACTAGACCCAATATCAGCAATCAAATCAACACAATATAATGTTAAAAATCCATTTAAAAAACTACCATAACTAGCTTTCATATAACCTTCAGGATAATTATTTCTTTGATTCAACCAATACCTTAAATCATCTTCATTTAATTTAGTAGTAACAAATGTGAATGTTTCTAAAGCATCATAATCCGAATTAATATAATGTCCTTTGATTGAATTACTTTCATAATATACATTATCACCAATCCAATAAAAAATACCTAATTCAGGATTGTCTTTATATAATTGGTCTGTGTGCAAGTACGCACCATTAATATAACTAATATCAAAACTACGATAAATCTGATTACCCATAAATATTACATCAAAAGTATTATTCTCATCTTGTGCATTGTACTTCTTCAATTTATCTCCAGGATAACTAATACTTACATATGCAGTATCATGAAAATCTTTATAATGATTTTTAACAAAAATTTTTTCATCATTGGTTAAATTATAATAGTCCAAAACTAAAAATAATAAATACTCTTTCCAATCAATATCTTGTAATGAAGTAATAAACTCAAGAAAATACTGCGGAATAAGAATAAAATGATTATTCATTAAGACATTTAAATCCGTGATATTATAAGTTAATGAAGTATAAACATAGAATTGTGCTTTGATATTTGACATGTTGTTGTATAAAAAATCATTATACATATGTATTGCATTAAAAACTTCAGTTCTATACATTGATTTATAATAATCATATGCTGAATTTGTAATCATGAAATTTCTCACTATGATACCGTTAATGATTAAATATAACTCATCAGTGAAATTATTTAAGTTATGAGAAATCAAACTTACCCAACTAACACTATCATTAAGATATAAATCATGATTAAAATTTAAATGAGAATTATTATATAAAGCCGTGCTACTAACCTGAATTCTTGCGCAAGCACTTCGATTGATTGAGATGGTTTTATCCATATAATCCGAACTAACAATGAAATTTGAAATATCATCATTAACTTCAAAATAATATGATCCATGACCTTCAGATAAATATGAAACATAAGAGTTTGTCTGGTTTTCAAATTTAACTGGAATATTATTTGGCAAATAACCCTTATATGACAAATCAACACCTTTAGAATTATGAGTCAAATCACAAGAAATAATGGCTCCATAAATCAATCCATCATGAACATTATATGAAGAAATATCTGCATTTAACACAATATAAGAATCAAAAACAATATCCTTATACCTTTTGTAATAAATTAAACTTAATACTCCATAATCACCCCACCAATTATCAGACAAATCAACATGACTATATGAAGTAATATAAATATTATGCGTTTTCATTCCTCCATAATAATCAAATAAAATATAATTTAAATAAAAAGTATTAGAATAATTAGGACAATCAATATTAATTAAATAATAATTTATTAAAGAAGTATTTTCACCAGATTTAGGTTTGTTATATATCCAATTACTATGAAAAGTATTATTTCCTGAATCAAATAGATTAATACCGACTGTTAAATTATTAGAATAAATATCATTGAAGAAGCTATCAATAAATATTAAACGACAATTATAATTATTAAAAATAAATGTATTGTTTTGTAAATAATTGTAATCCGAATTATATAACATAGATCCGTTATATGAATTAAAAATATTATTTTTTAAAATAGTTTTTTGAGAAGAATTTAAATAAAAAGAATAACCATTAGTGTTAATAAAATTATTAAAAAATAATTTATTTCCATCTCCACATATATTAACACAAGAAAATGAATTTGAACAATTTATGAAGCAATTTAATAATGTACAATTACATGCAGATATATCTATCGCACTAGAGTAAGCATTTGAAATAATATTTAAATCAATGAAAATGACATTATTTGCATTAACACGAATATTATTCCCATTAGTATAATTTAAAATAGAATTAGTAGATTTTAAAGTAATAGATTTATTAATTATTAATGATTCAATAGAATATAAATTATAAAGTTCAATCACATTACCTTCACCAGTATCATAATCATTTATTGCATTCATTAAACTTGAATAAAATTTTCCTGAATTCAAATTAGCTATGCTTACATTAAAAAAATAATTAATTGTAATAATGTCAGATTGATGATTATATTTATCAATACTGAAAAAACTTAAACTTACATGATTATAATTATTTAAAATAAAAATGTTTGTACCAGCATATAAAATATATGGAGAATTATTTAAAGAATAATAAATTAATGGATTATCATCCGTATTATCAATACAGGTTAAATTAATATATAAAGACTCTGTGTAAATACCTGAACCAATATTTGCAAAAACCATCGGTGCAGCATTATCAACAACAAAAGAATAA
>NZ_JAZUMY010000106.1:0-6495 GCF_045603845.1 Methanobrevibacter sp. | reverse complement strand
TTAGAGTGCATTTGGATTTGGCACATATTTTGGAGCTACGTTTGGCTCTTCTCTGAGTTTCATTACTCTTTCTTTCAATTCACGGACAATCCATTCGTCATCACGACAGGTTTCTGGTTTGTCGATAGCTTTTTTCATGTAAATAGGAACTCCATCCATACGATAACTGGTACCGGCACATTCTACACCAATGAATGAACCTGGTAATACTACATCAGCGAGTTCAGTTGATGGACCCCAGTGAATATCGATTTGAATAACAGGAATGTTAGCTAAGTGTTGGTTTGCTCCATTAGGGAAGTGAGCACCAGGGTCAGCTGCAATAACCATGAAACAGTCTGGTTCTTTTCTGGTTAATAAATCGATAGTGTTGGTTTCTCCTAACATATATCTTGGGTAACCTCTACAGTAGTCAACACCGAAAGCGAATCCACATTCGAATGCCATGAAAATGTTGAAACCGTTTACGTTAAAGTGTCCTCTCATTGGAGTAAGACCCCATTTGGAGAATCTGTTTAAGTCTTGAACCATTTTAATAGCAATATCGATGTTTCTTTGTTTGGATAAAGTGTGGGTTAATCCTAAACCGAAGAATAAAACACCGAATTCAGCGTTTTTCATTTCTTCTGCTAATTCGTAAATATCTTCTTTAGGAATTCCAGAGATAACATCTTGGTATAATTCTTTTCCTCTTAATACAGCTCTAATTGCGTTATAGAAACCGTAGTCACCGTTTTGTTCAAATCCAATCCATTTGTCAGAACATTTTGCAGTGTCTGAGAATTTTGGATCCATGGTAATAACAGTTCTGTCGAATCTTCCTCTTTGTCTGAAGTATCCACGACAGAATACAGCGTATCTTGCCATGTGTCTTGGGTGAGAGTTCATTGCGTTACTTCCAGAGTATGCAATAACGTCTGCTCTGTTTTGTACTTCTCCTAAGGTTTGGATAGGATAACCTGCGTTTTGTACAGCTTGTAGGGAAGGACCGTGACAGATGGTTGCTTGGTTATCTAAAACTGCACCGATATATTCACCTAATGCTACTCCTTCTTTCATACATTCAGTAGAAGTTTCAGACCAACCGTAAAATACAGGTCTGATAGAGTTAGCGATGTATTCTGCAGCTTTGTCTAAAGCAGTATCCCAATCTACTTCCATAAGTTCTCCATTTTCATCCCTAATCATTGGAACAATTAATCTTTGATCCATATCTTCCATGATTTTACTTGCTCCAAGTCTGCATGCGTGTCTTACTGCAACTACGTGATTATTTTTTACTAAGTAATCTAAATCATCACAGTTACATCCACAAAATGCACAGGTACAATTTTCAACAATGTAATCGTAATCAGTTACAGGTGGCTCATAAGTCATGATCAATCAACTCCTCCCATTTACGTCCTTTGTAAACTGGTAATTCTCCTAATGATTCCATGTTTTCAACAACATCATCATCAGTTTCATCCACATATTTTTTGTATACCCATCTCATTAAATCTGCCATGAGTAAAACTTTTCTGTCTGTTTTTTCGACAGTACATTTAATTCCTTTGTAAGTAGGGTCGGAACAGCAGTAAGTATCGTGACTTACAATAGTGTTAGCCCAAGGACCTTTACAAATGAATACAGTACCTTCGTGAGGTGCGTCTCTTGATACAGCACAGTTTACAACAACTTCACCGAAATCGGTTTTTACTAAAACAGTATCCCAATTGTTTACACCTAATTTTGCCATATCTCTTGGGTCCATATAACAAGTTCCGGAAGCGTTTTTATATTCTTCTTTTAAAGTGGAACCTCTTTTCTTACATGCACCTTGATAAATATCAGATCCAGTGTTTAACATACATTTGAGGACATCTGTACTTCCTTCACCTGTAATTTTTACATCAGGTACTACTGGTTTTTCTAAATAAGTATTAGCGTAATGCACAATTATTCCCCCTATTCTAACCATATAGCATTTACTGGGCAAAACATTTGACAGGTTCCACATAATTCACATTTATCTGGACTGAAAAGTTTAATAAACCCATTTTCTACCATGATAACTACTTCTTCAGTTTTTGCACCGTTACCACCAGCATTTTCTGGACTGATAGCTGCATTAACCGGACAAGCAATTACACAAATTCCGCATCCTAAACAATTATCTTGATTTACTTTAAGTTCCATCTAATCACCTAGTCTTTAATAGCATTTAAAGCTTCTGTCCAAGTTGCTGAGTTTGTAGGAGTGTGATCAACAGCAGTTCTTTTTACAGTAATTGCACCGTTAGGACAAGCTTTTGCACAAGCTTTACAACTTACACAGTATTCAGGACTTGCAACAATGTGATCTAATCTTGAACCTGGACCGGTTGAAACAGGGAATGCTAATGCGTTACATTTACAAATATCTACACAAGCACCACAAGCTTGACATTTTTCTTGATCAACTTCAATTGTACCTTCAAATGGCTTTTTAACTTTTGCTGCATCAGTTGGGCAGACTCCTTCACACCATCCGCAGTATACACAGAGTTCACTGTCAATAACTGAGTTACCTTTAACAACAGCTTTTGAAAGGTCAATATCATATTCACCGTATGAACAGATTCTACATAATGCTTTAATAGCGTTAGTAGGGCATGCTTTTTTACATACTAAACAGTAAACACATTTGCTTGTGTCAACTTCTATTGATTCTTTACCGGTTTCTTTATCAACGACAATTGCTTCTGCAGGACATAGTTCTTCACAAATACCACAGTAAATACATTCATTATCATCAATTTCAATTTCACCAGTGACTAAATCTGCACGGTCTGGTAATGTTCTGTCAATTACGATAGCATCACGTGGACATGCAATTTCACATTTTTTACAATAGATACATTCATCATCGTCAATTTCGGAAAATGCATTGTAGTGAGGATATGCTTCAATTTCACTGATTGGTACACCATCAATAGTTAAGATTAATGCGTCAACAGGACATAATCCGCTACACATACCACATAATACACATTTGTCTTCATTAATACTAATTCTTTGAACATCAAATTCGTCATGGAAATTCTGTGCGATTTTTTCATGACCACTGAAGTAGACATTGTTTGCTACTTGAACACGAGAGTCAATAGCAATCTCATTCAGTGTAATCGCGCCAACAGGACAAGTAGACTCACAAATTCCACATCCGATACAGACATGATCTTTGAAAGATAAATTTCTTACTTCCTCCGCTGACCTTGTAATGTCAAAGTTATTGTCATTAACTTCTTTCAAATTTCTTATCATTATTAAATCTCCAAAATTTTAATTGAATTAGTTGGGCACTCATCTTTACATAGCTGACAACCACAACATTGTACGGAGTTTATATGTGATTTCAATGATTCTAACTTAATAGCCTTCATTAAACACACATTTACACATAAGCCGCAACCAATACAGGAATCTTCAATAATTGCTTCATAGTTCTTCTCTCGGCAAATATTCACAATTTTTCGACTCTGTTCCGGTTCATCAAATACCGCATCGGTCATTATTAAAAAATCCCTGGGAGTTAATTCCGTGATGGTCCTTGCAACATCGATTGAATTCCAGGATAAGTTCCTGCCATTCAGATAATGTGATACGGTGGACCTATCAATTCCTAACTCATCAGCAATTGCCTGGTGACTCACACCAGCTTCCTTTAATTTAACCGCAGCCAGATATTTCAAACCAGATGCAATATGCTTCGGCATTTATACCACCATGTGTAATGATTACACATATGTTTATCTATATAAATATATTTGCCTACTAGATTTAAGTCGAAATCTTTTTATATAACTGTGGGAATACTACACAAAAATTTTTAAGATTTAAGAGCAAAATAATTATTTACAGATATTTCAAAATCAAAATGATTATTTTAGTAAAATAAGTAATATAGGTTAAAATTTTAATAAATAAAGCACAGTTATCAATATGTAATGATGTTTATATCGGTAATTAGGGGTCTTTTCGTAATAAAAATTATTAAAAAAATATTACAAAATAGTCAAAAATCCACTAAAATCTTTAGGTTTGCCAAAAATGTGTAGTAACTACACATCTTAATTTATTAATAATTGAAAGAACATAACAATATAATATAATAGGGGATTATGAAATGAAAATTGTATCAATTGTCGGGAGAAAAAATACTGGTAAGACATCGCTGACTGTAAAAGTTATCGAAGAGCTTACAAAAAGAGGATATAATGTTGCATCAGTAAAGCATTCGCATCATTCCATAGAAATGGATAAGGAGAATACTGATACCTGGAAACATAAACAGGCCGGAGCAAACTTAGTTGTTGGTGTTGGATCAACCACCTTTTTCAACGCCAGGAAAGAACATGACTTAAACAGAATACTATATTTGCTCAAGCACTTTGATGATTTCGATTTTGTAATCATAGAAGGCTATAAAACCTACAATTATCCGAAAATCGCTACTTCACCCGAAGTTGTTGACAAATATACAATCAGACAGGTCGATTCATTTACAATAACCGACGAAGGAGTCAGTGAACTAGCAGATCTTATTGAAGAAAAAGGCCATGACATTATTGATACACTATTCAAGAAAAATTGCGGATACAATGATGGCGAATCAATAGCCCAGCAAATCCGTGAAGGAAACATAAAAACTGAAGAATTGGATGATATATCAGGATATTTGTCCATTGACGGGAAAGTTATAGGACTGAACCGGTTTGTCAGCGACTATTTCAGACAGGTAAATCTCGGAATTATCAACACACTAAACATTAAAGATTATGGTGTTGAAAATGTTGAAAAAATAGAATTACTGCTATCCAATGAAAGCAAACCTGAAAAAAATAATTCAAACAGTGAAATTTTCATTAATAAAAAACCCCTCGAAATAAACCAGTTTGTAAAAGACATCATTTCAAGTTCCATAAAAGGAATAGTCAAATCCCTAAAAACGCAGCAAGATATCGGAAAAATCAGCGTTGAAATTAGAGGCATTGAAAATGATGAGTTATACAATGCCGATATTGACCTTAAAATTAACGATAAGGAACTATATATTAATAAATTCACTTGCGGCATACTGAAAGAAAGTATTTTTGCTATGATAAATAGCTTAAAGATTGATGAAGAAATTAATGAAATTAAAATTGATGTGGAAGTATGATTATGAATGATAGAGTAGTAAAAGACAAATATGACAGACCGATACTTTCACTTAGAATTACACTAACTAACAGATGCAATGTAAACTGCATATACTGCCATCATGACGGCATGAAATCATCAAAAAATGAAATGACTGCTGATGAAATCTATAAAATCTGTCAGATAGCAAAAAGGATTGGTGTTAGAAAAATAAGATTATCCGGTGGAGAGCCATTAATCAGAAAGGATATTGTTGAAATCATATCAAAGATAAACAGCATCGGATTCGATGACATTTCCATAACAACAAACGGAATACTGCTTGAAAAATATGCAAAAGATTTAAAAGAAGCCGGTCTTGACAGAGTAAATGTCAGCCTAGACACTTTAAACCCTGAAACTTATCAATTCATTACCAAAAAGGATTATCTTGATGCTGCCAAAAAAGGCATTTTGAAAAGTGTCGAAGTTGGACTTTATCCGGTTAAAATCAATATGGTCATCATGAAAGACATTAATGAACATGAAATAAAGGATATGTTCAACTTCTGTAAGGATAACGACATGGTGCTTCAGCTGATTGAACTGATTGAAAGTGAAAACTGTGATGACGACAAGTTCTCAAAAGAGTACCATTTTAAGTTAGATATGGTCGAGGAAAGATTATCTGATATAGCTGATGATGTTAAAGAACGTGAATTTATGCAAGGGCGTCGAAAATATTACATTAACGGTGGAGAAATCGAGGTAGTTAAGCCTGTCGATAACTCTAAATTTTGTGCAAATTGTACCAGATTAAGGGTAACACCTAACGGAAAAATAAAACCATGCCTACTTAGAAACGACAATCTTGTCGATATAATCACTGACATCAGGAATAATGAAAGTGATGAAAAATTAGAAGAGATCTTTTTAAAAGGTATTGACAAACGTGAACCTTTCAATACTGATTAAAAACTCTTTATTTCTTTTTTTAATAATATAAAACTAGTTTTCAAAAATAAAAATAAAAAATGAAAGAAAGTGCATTTCTCTAAAAAAAGAAAGAATAAATAAAGCAAGAATGCTTTATCTATAATTTTTTAGCTTTTGAAATGTGTTCGGTGAATGGGATTCTGTCGTCAGTGTCGAATCCTGGGATGTATCCGTAAACTTCTCTTACTTTGTTGTTTACAGTACTCCATACTTTGGATACTGGAATTTCACAAGGACAGACATCACTACATTGACCACAGTTGGTACATGCATCAACCATGTGAACCATACGGGTTAAGTGGAAGAATGGTGCTGCAGGAGTGTATCCACCAGGTACCCATTCAGGACCTTCAGCTTC
>NZ_JAZUMY010000105.1:0-34420 GCF_045603845.1 Methanobrevibacter sp. | reverse complement strand
GAAACCTGGTGTGGATGATTACAATGTTTCAGCTGTTTATCAGGAAAATCATAAGTATTACTCTTCAAATTCATCTACATTAGCATTTGAAGTATATATGAGTGGTTCTGAGATTAATGTGAACGGTCATGACATCAGCGTTGGCGAAACAGAAACAATCGTTGTCACATTGCCTGTAGGAGAATACTCAGGTAATGTAACCATTTATGTGGATGAAAGGGAATTCACAAGACAAATCACTTACAATGCAACTACTAATATCAGTACTGCAACTCTAACCTTGGATGATCTTGTATCTGGAACATATCAGGTCAGAGCAGTCTTTGTCAATGAGGAAGATGGAAAAACAGTTGTCCACGAAGGAAGCGACATATTTACAGTATCAAAAATCGAATCAACTATTGTCATTAATCCGATTTCAGATATTAAAGTCGGTGAAAACGCTACAATCAAATTGGATATTTTACCTTCCGATGCAACAGGCACAATTGATGTCTATGTAAACGGTAAACATTATCTTGTAAATGTAAGCAATCCTATTGTAGATGCTTCCGATTTAAAAGAAGGAGAAGTTTCAGTTTATGCATTATATGCTGGAGATAACAAATACCTCTCATCAAATGCTATGGCAACATTCAATGTTTACAAAAATGATGTAATTCCTGAACTGAGCGTATCCGATATTGACATCAGTCAAATGATAAACATTACTGTAAAACTTCCTGGAGATGCAACAGGATTTGTTTTACTTGATATCAACGGAACCCAGTTCTATGCTGATGTTGAAAACGGAACCGCCAAATATCTTATCGTACCTGCCAATACAGGTTCATTTGTTGTAACTGCAACCTATCTTGGTGACGATAAATATTATTCAAATTCAACAGACGGTTCATTCATATGCTCTAAAATCAAAACGGACATCATTATTTCAGGTAAAGACATTGTTGTTGGCCATGATGAGGTATTAACAATTACTACAGCTAACTTCACTGAAGTAATCATTGTTGAAATAGCCGGTATCAATTACACAACATTTGTTGAAAACGGTATTGGTAACTTAACAGTTTCCAATTTACCTGTCGGCAGTTATAATGCTACAGCTTACTTCCCAGGAAACACAAAATATGATTCACAAAGCAATTACACCTCATTTGAGGTAACAGGTAAAAAATCCTCAGACATTTCAATTGATGTCAAAGACATTATTGTTGGACAGGATGCAATTATTGCGGTTAATGTAACCGAAGGAGCAACAGGTGAGGTAACCATTGTAATCAGAGGCAGAGAATACACTGAAAAATTGGATAATGGTTCAGCCACATTCAACATATCCAACTTGACTGCTAGGGATTATGTAATCACCGCCATCTATAATGGTGATGAAAATTACTTGCCAAGCAACAACACTGCCAATTTCACTGTTGAAAAGATTGATGTGGAAGTTTCTGTTGACGCTAAGGATATACTGGTCAATGAAACAGAAACAATTGAAATTAAATTGTCTGAAAACATTGATGGTATTGTTTTAGTCAATGTCAACTCTACAGGTTACTATGTAAATGTTACCGGTGGCCGTGGAGTGCTTGAACTCAATAACCTTGATTCCGGTAAATATGACGTTACTGCAACCTTCTTGGGTGATGACATCTACAAATCAGCATCCGATTCAACTTCATTTGCTGTAGACACCAAATCAGTTCCGGATATTGATGTTGCCATAAATGATGATAACATTACTGGTGTATTGCCTGATGATGCAACTGGAAATGTTACAGTCTTGATTGACGGTAAGGAAGTTCCTGGTGAGGTAATTAATAATACTGTTGTTGTAGACACAAGTGATTTAACTCCGGGCAATCATAGCGTTGAAGTCATCTATTCCGGTGATGACAAATATGCTCCATATGACAATACAACTTCCGTTGAAGTGCCTAAGATTGATGATTACAAGTTCGACTTGGATATCAAAGTCGATGGAAATGACGCAACCGTTTCAGTAGAATTGCCTGAAGATGTTAACGGTGTCGTTTTCGTTGATGTTGATGGTACAGGTTATTATGTAAATGTAACAGACGGTAAAGGATCTGCTGTGTTAACCAATTTCGACATTGGTGAGCATGATATCACGGTCACATATCCTGGAAATGACAAGTATGGTGAAAGTACAAATTCATCCTCATTTGTCGTTGATGACAAACATATCACTCCAATCGATATTATAACCCATGATATTCATGTAGGGGACAATTTAACTGTTTATGTTGTCGTACCTAGTGATGCCAGCGGAGAAATCATTATTCAAATTGGCTCAGACAATTACACTGCTCCAATTAATCAGGGAATTTCAAGATTCAGCATTCCTGGATTATCCGAAGGCAACTACACAGTCACAGCCATTTATGACGGTAGTGTGAAATACGATTCAAACACTACTTCAGCTCCTGTGAAAGTGTCAAAAGTCGATGACTATCCAATAGACATCACTGAAGACGGTAAAAACATCACAATCAACCTTCCTAGTGATGCTTCAGGTAATGTTACCGTAATTGTCGACGGTGAAAACTTCACTGGTCAAGTTGTCAACGGAACAGTAACTATCTATGACCCTAACCTAACTGCAGGTCCTCATAATATTACTGTTATTTACAGCGGAGACAACAAGTATTCTCCAGAACAGAACAATACTGAAGTGGATATCAAGAATAGAGTTTTAATCGATGTTCCTCTTGTAGTGAAATACTACTCTGGCTCTGAAAGGTTATATGTCTATCTTGAAGACTTAAACGGCAATAAGATAGCTAACGCATCTGTATCAATTACAATTAATGGTGTTACTTACAACAGAACCACTAATGAAAACGGTACTGCTTCACTTGCTATCAACTTACTGCCTAACACATATTCCGTTTTAGTATCATTCAACGGCAATGAAGAGTTCAACAGAACTACTGCAACATCTTCCGTAACTGTTTTACACACAATCTATGGAAATGATGTTGTCAAAGTTTACAAGAACGCAACCCAATATTACGCATTGTTCCTGGATGGTGAAGGCAATCCGTTAGCAAACACTGCGGTTTCATTTAACATTAACGGTGTATTCTACACCAGAACAACCAATGAAAGTGGATGGGCTAAACTGAACATCAACCTGTTGAAAGGCACATACATTTTAACTGCAATGAACCCTGTCACTGGTGAACAACGCTCTAATCTGGTTACTGTTATTTCACAAATCGTTGAAAACACTAACTTAATTAAGTATTATCACAATGACAGTCAATATGTAGTTAGAATTATTGCTGATGACGGATCATATGCTGGTGCTGGTGAAAAAGTTACCTTTAACATTCATGGTAGAATCTACAACCGTTACACTGACAGTAATGGATATGCCAGACTGAACATTAATTTAGGTCCTGGTGACTATATTGTCACAGCATACTACAAAGAATGTGCTGAAGGTAACCATATTCATATCCTGCCTGATTTCTTCACTAAGGATCTTGTGATGAATTATGCGGATGGTTCCAAATTCGTTGCTCAGGTATTGGATGGTCAGGGCAATCCTTACCCAGGCCAGACTGTTACTTTCAATGTTAATGGTGTAGCCTACAGCAGGGTAACTGACAGTAATGGTGAAGCTAAATTGAATATTAACCTGCAATCCGGTGAATATTTGATTACATCAACCTATCTGGACGAAACTAATACGAACACAATTGTTGTAATTTAGGAGTATATTTTACTCCTATCTTTTTTTTCTTTTAAATTAAATATAGCATCAATAATTTAACTAGTTTTTAATTGAAAGTATAATTTTATTACAGTTATCTTTAAAATATGGTGCATTACTATAAAAATAATATTTTTTCAAACACGTTATCTACATTAGAAAGTTAATTTTTATCAAAAAAAGTAATTTTTTAAAAAATGGTGAAAATAAAAAAAGGTTTGAGGAAGTTATAATTCCCCGTTTGCTCTTCTTTCATCAAGAAGCTTTAAACCTAAATCTCCCAGTTTGTATTTTTGAATTTTACCACTTGTAGTTAATGGGAATTCATCAACAAAGAATACGTATTTAGGCACTTTGTATCTTGCGATGCTTCCGATACAGAAATCACGGATATCCGCTTCGGTTACATCATCAAAGCCTTCTTCCTTAATAATGAATGCTCCAACGATTTCTCCGTATTTCTCATCAGGTATACCTGCAACCTGAACGTCCTGAACGCATTCATGTGTAAAGAGATATTCTTCGATTTCTCTAGGATAGATGTTTTCCCCACCTCTGATAATCATGTCCTTGATACGCCCGACAATGGAGTAATATCCGTCTTCATCGACGGTAGCCAAGTCTCCTGAGTGTAGCCATCCGTCCGGTTCGATTGTTTCAGCTGTCTTTTCAGGCATGTTGTAATATCCTTTCATTACATTGAAACCTCTGCACATGATTTCTCCGGTTTCGCCAGGACCTAATTCCTCGCCGGTTTCAGGATCAACGATTTTAACTTCAATGTTAGGGAATTTTCTGCCCACAGTATTGATTTTTTTCTCAAATGAATCCGCAGCGTTGGTTTGTGTAAAACCAGGAGCCGCTTCAGTAAGACCGTAAACACTGGTTATTTCTTTCATATTCATTTTTTCGATAGCATCTTTCATGGTTTCAACAGGACATGTTGAACCTGCCATGATACCAGTACGTAGGGAGCTCATATCGAACATGTCAAACATAGGATGGTTCATCATACCGATAAACATCGTAGGCACACCGTAAATGGAAGTACATTTCTCCTTTTGGATTGATGATATTGCAAGTAATGGATCATATTCCTCAAGCATAATCATTGTAGAACCGTGGGTAATTACTGCCATAACTCCTAAAACGGTTCCGAAACAGTGGAATAGAGGAACTTGGAGGAGTAACCTGTCTGCGGGTGAATAGTTCATATTCTCTCCTATGTAGAATCCGTCATTAACGATGTTTCTGCTTGTAAGCATTACTCCTTTAGGAAATCCTTCTGTACCGCTTGTATATTGCATGTTGATGACGTCATTCTGTGTAACTGCATCTTTAACTTTCTGGTATTCATCGTCATCGTAGTTCATACCGAGCAATAGCAGTTCGTTTGTGTTGTACATTCCGCGATGTTTTTCCTGTCCCACGTGAAAAACATATTTTAAGCGTGGGAATTTTTCACTGTTAAGACTGCCTCTGGCACAGTTTTTCAGTTCAGGAACAAGTTCGTGGATAATATCAAAATAGCTGGTATCCCTAAATCCGTCAGTCATAGCGATTGCTTTCATGTCTGACTGCTGAAGTACATATTCCAGTTCATGGGACTGGTAAGCTGTATTGACAGTAACGATTGTTGCACCGATTTTGGCGGTTGCAAACATGTATGTTAACCATTCAGGTACGTTTTTAGCCCAGATACCAACATGGTCTCCTTTTTCAATTCCTAAAGCCAGTAATCCTTTTGCAAGATTATCGACACGTTCATCAAATTCTTTATATGTAAATCTTAAATTCCTATCAGGATATACGATAAATTCATGATCCGGTTGTTTTTCTACTTGTGTTTCGAAAAATTTTCCAAGAGAAAGCTCTGTAAATAATTCACTCATTTTCACACCTTTTAATTATTCTGTATTTCGTAAAAAAGTCTGGTTTCAAATTTTGCTTCTTGTTGCAATCGCAATCTTTTCAAGTCCAAGTCTGGTTTAAAACATCTAAAACTGTCATTCATTTCATATTCTTTTTTCCAATTCATTTCATTTAAATTCATTTTAAACATTTTAACCAAAACTCCTTCAATTTAATATGGTGTGTATAGCACTGCTAATATTTTAGATTCTTTTTCACCGGTTGCGTGTAAATGGTGAGGAACAACGGAATCATAAAATATGCTGTCGCCTTTGCCTATTGTGAATGTATCTTTTCCATAGATTACTTCAATTTCTCCTTCTAATACATAAATGAACTCTTCTCCTTCATGTGAAGATAATTCCTTTTCTCCTTCTTCATAATCAATGTCTATTATGAACGGATCAATGTTTCTGTCGATTTTACCTGCACCTAATGAGTGGAACTCCAGGTTGCTTGCATTTGTAACGTCTTCCCTTCCTGAGAAGTATAATGCGTTTGTCAGTTTTCCTGCTCTTGTGACTACAGGTCCGATTTGTGGAGTATCGTCCAGAAATGTTCCAAGCCTTACTCCTAAAGCCCTTGCCATTTTTGTTAATGGAGTAAGTGATGGAATAACTTCTCCAGCTTCCATAGCTTTTAGGACTTCAAGCTTAACACCACTGTTTTCTGCGAGCTCTTCTATACTCATATTCTGTCTTTCTCTAATACTTTTTATTTTAGAAGCAAATTCTTCATTTTTTTCCATAATATATCACTTTTTTACTTTATTCAATACTAAAATTTTTAGTATAATATAATTTTGTACTTTCTATTTATATAATACTTTGCAAAAAAAGCATTTTTTATGGATTTTTAGGGATTTTTATAAATTTTTAATGTACATTTTCTGACATTAAACATTTCATAGGTAAAAAAAGAGGGGTGATGACTGAAAGCAGTTATTTTTCAATTGCTTTCATGAATCTGTTTTTGATTTCTTCAGGTGTCAAATCGATAATTGGCGCTTCGGAATTGCCCGGTTTGCAGTTGAAAACTATTAAATTGCAGCTGTTGTTTCTGATTTTTCTTTTCAATTCAATATCAAAGAAATTATAGCTTTTAAAACCGACACTATTTGCAATGCTTACCAAATCAAGATCTTTTGCATAGGTTTCCTGATTGCCTGTTGAGCCGTAAGCTCCATTGTTTATTACAATCCATGTTAAATTTCTTGGTTTGCAGGCGTTTACTGTAACGAGTGAGCCCATATTCATTAAAAGAGCTCCATCACCATCTATTACAACAACGTCCTTATCCGGCTGTGACAGTGCCAGCCCAAGCCCTATTGATGAAGCAAGACCCATTGATCCAATCATATAGAAGTTTTCAGCCCTGTCATGGATATTATAGAGTTCCCTTGAAGGAAATCCTATATTGCACACCACCAGTTCATCGTCTATTGATTCCATTATTTTAAAAATAGCATCTCTTCTTTGCATATTATCACCAATATTTGATTTCCAACAATATTGAAACGGGTTTTCCTTCCTGTTCGGACAATTCCCATGAGTTTCTTATGTCTTCATATGCCGCTTCGGGATTTCCCGGCTTGAAAAAGTTAAAGTTCATGGCTTCCAGTATCAAAGGTGTTGATTGTCCCATCGGGACCTGTCCGCAGATATTTTCTCCTTCGGTTCCCCTGTGGCTCATTACCATCAATAAAGGAAATCCGTACAGTTCAGTTAGGGATTTCAATGCATTGATTGAGTTTCCAAGCCCTGAATTCTGCATCAGTATGGCTGTTTTCCTGCCGCCGAGATAGGCTCCGGCACATAACCCAATTCCTTCTTCCTCCCTTGTTACTGGAATATGGATTATTTCATCGTCTTCATCAATCATATTTAATAATCTAGATAAGTTAACGCATGGAACGCTCACGATAAAGTCAATTCCGGCATCTTTCAGCCCGTTGTAAATAGCTTCTGTACTATCCATATTATCATCTTTTTAATTTCTTTAATTCTATATTGTACAATGTTGTACACTTTATTTTCTTAATTAATCTTTGATAGTAACATATATATTAAATTATTTACTTATTTATATTTATGTTTGATAAACTACCAATTTCTTCCAAAACGGAAAAAATCTTAACCAAATCTTTGGATGAGGAAATTTCTGTCGAGGAAGCAAATCATTTGATGAATATTCAAGGTTCTGATTTGTATCCGTTGCTTGCTACTGCGGATTATTTGAGACATGAAATAGTTGGCGACAATGTTACATTCATTAACAACTGCAATATCAACTTCACTAATATTTGCACTGTTAAATGTGGATTTTGCGCTTTTGGAAAGGATGAGGATGACCCTGATGCATATATTTTAAACGATGAGCAGATTATGGCAAAGGCACGTGGTGCCGTTGAAAAGGGTGCACGTGAATTCTGTGTCATGGGTGGTGTGCATCCTGAAGCTGACATTGAATACTATGAGCATCTGCTGCAGCTGCTTAAAGGAGAGTATCCGGATGTTATGATTCACGGCTTTTCACCGACCATGATTAGGGATGCCGCTTTTGCATCAGGAATTGATATGGCCGAAGCGTGTGAAAGATTAAAGTCAGCAGGTTTGGATACATTGCCTGGAACTGCAGCTGAAATACTTACTGACCGTTCAAGGGACTTGATTTGTCCTGAAAAGGTCAGCGTTGACGAATGGATTGATATTGTAAGGACTGCTCATGAGGTTGGAATTCCGGGTTCAGCCACAATCATGTATGGCCATGTAGAAACCCTTGAGGAACGTGTCGAACACATTGACGTTATCCGTCGTCTTCAGGAGGAAACCCATGGTTTTACTGAGTTCATTCCAATGACATTCATGCATGAGTATTCACCGATATTTCTGGAAGGCCAGTCAAATCTCGGCGCTACAGGAACTGAAGACCTGAAGCTTTATGCTGTTTCCAGACTGATGTTGAGGGATTCAATTCCAAACATTCAGGTTTCATGGGTAAAGATGGGTTTCAGATTTGCACAGGTATCCCTTACTGCAGGTGCTAATGATTTGGGAGGTACTCTGGGCGGAGATGAGCTGTCTGAAGCTTCCGGTGCTCCTGATGGTGTGGATGCATCCATCGATACTTTGGGAAGGATTGTAAGAAACCTTAGCAGAAATCCTATCGAAAGAAATTCCAAATACACTGAGTTTTATCCTATTGATTAATTCAAATAAAGTAGTTTATCATTATAACATTAATTTACAGTGACTTATCATGAAATTCATAGCAATTGACGGCCTTGACGGGTCTGGAAAGGATACACAAATTAATTTACTGGCTGAAGCCTATAAAAAACAGGGAAAGAATGTCGTTGTGCGTTCACATCCGTGCAATGATAATCGTTATGGTCGTAAATCCAAGGAAGCTCTTCTGAAAACAGGTAAGATTAATCATCTGAAAGCTACAATCTATTTTGGTTTGGATGCTATCCGTTCTGTTAGAAAATACTCTCATGATGACAGCATTGACGTTCTGATTTTCTCAAGATATGTTCTAGCGGTGATGTATCTTCCGGATGTGGTGAACATGATTGTCTATAAAATCGTTTGCTTTGTTCTTCCAACATCAGATTGCATGTTCTTTTTGGATGTATCGCCAGAAGAATCATTAAGAAGAATTGGTTCAAGGCATGAAGATACAGAAATGTTTGAAAATATGGGATCTCTTATTAAAGTCCGTAACAAATCCAAAAAATTTACTTACAACTGGAACGTTGTTGATGGGGATAAGTCTGTGGAGGAAATCAGTTCTCAAATTATTTCAAAATGTCTGGATTCAGACTAATTATTATTATTTTTTTAATATGTTATACACAACTTATATATGCTATAAGAATACAATATATACTTATGAGTGAAAAGTTACTAGACCATTATGAAGAAGAGAAAAATTATGATGCTATGATAAAGCTAATAGATGAAATGATTCTAGAAAACCCGCAGCAATCATCATCACTACTTTTTAGAAAAGCCAAAGCCTTAATCGAATTAAAAGAATATGAACAAGCAATAAAAACACTGAAAGTATATATCAAAGACTGTCCGGACGATGAAATGCTTAAGGCATATGTCTTAATAGCAACATCCTATGCTTCACTTGAGGATGATGAAAAAACTGTTTTCTATCTTGAAAAAATATTGGAATTGGACCCGGAAAACGATCTGGTTTTAAAGCAGCTGTCATATCATGCATATATATCTCATGAATTTAAAAAATGCTGCGAATACATTAAACGGTTGATAAAACTTGATAAGGCAGATATTGAAGATTACATTAACCTGATTTTCTGCTGCATACAATTGGATATGATAGATGACGCATTAAAATGTGCCGAAAGAGTAATAGCTCTCGACCCTACAAATCTGGATGTGTTTGCAACATTGACAATACTTTATGATGATTTGGAAGATGAAGATAAGTTAATGGAAGTCTGTGAAAGAATCCTGAATTTGAATGATGATGGAACCCTGCAGATCATGCTTTTAAAGGCACAGGCTTCACTTGAATTGGGAAAAGAAAATGAAGCTTTTGAACTTGTTGATAAGGCCATTAAATTGAATCCGTATGATCCGTTTCCGTATTTGATGAAAGGAATGCTTTTGAATAAATTGAAAAGATTTGATGAGGCCAATGAATGTTTTGGTGAAGCATTTGCCTTAAATCCTGAAATATTGTTGTCAATGGAAAGGTTAAGTAATTAAAAGATAATAGTTATTAAATGGACGTGTAAATTATGGATGAAAATAAGATAATTCTAATTTTAGTTATTATTATAGTAATAATGTTGGTAGTGGGATTTTTAATATTTAGCCCGGCAATTGCTAAAAAAGAATCTAAAGTAACTGTAACAAGTAATTCTACATTATATGATGGGGATAGCATTTTAATATCATTAACAGATTTAAATGGTACTCCTATAGCTAATCAAACTGTTAATATTACTATAGTTGATGCAAACGGTGGCGAAAATAGACAAATTGTAACAACTGATGCTAATGGTATTGGAAATTTGCAGTTAAATGGTTTAACAATTGGATATTATACCATAAAAATTTATTATGGTGGAAATGATGAATTCAAATCATGCAATACAACACAGAAATTAGAAATGAAGGATAGGATAGTTGAATCTCAATCAACAAGTTTATCTTCTACAGGTTCTGGTGATGATTCAACTTATGGCTCATACATTAATGATGAATGGGTTCCAATGTCTGAAGCAGAATATGCAAGTCGTTATCCTGTTTTATATCATCAAAAATCACTTCAAGAAGGTCGTTATGATGAGTATCATCCTCAAATGTATGAAGTTGATGCTGAGAATGGTTTAATTTAATTTTTTTATAAAATTTCTTTAATTCCGCTGTCGGTAATAATCATCAATGAATTAAGGTTTTCCAGCATTAAAGAAGCTATTGGATGTGTCTGGATATCCTTATTCATTAACACCAGTTCCTTATCGACTATATCCACCCAGTTGACATTATAAATTACCACACCATTAACAATTAATCCCAAATATTCAGGAACAAATCTGTTTTCATTCATTTCTTCAAAATATTGGTTTTCACGAAAAATTTCTCTTAAAACATTATCCATACCTAATCACTCCTCTCATAAACAAACTTAGGAACAGCCTCTTTAAACGGATCAAAGGTTTCTCTGTTTTTAACTTCCATACATTTCATACTGACTTTGGAATGAAGTGATGAAGGAAGTCTTAAAATTCTTTTCAAATCAATTGATACCTTTGCATCAATCGTGGCCAGGTTGACACGAGCCATTGCTTCAACCAGGTTTTTATACCTTCTAGGGCCAATATCCTTTTTGAAATATCCCCATTCGTCATTGTCCAGGTGATGTCTTGCTTTCAGAATATCCTTCATTAATTTAGGATTGATTCCATCAATATCTTCCTGGCCTGTCAGGTGCTGAACATTATATTTCATCTTATTGGTAAAAATCTTTGAATAACCGATTGGAATTGAAAAATGCTCAAAATTGAATGCCTTGTTTGAGATGTCGGTATTAATGAACTGTGACTTTGGAACTTCGGCTCCCGCAACGTATTTCAATACTTCGGATCTGAGTTCGCTGTTTGCAAGCATCATTTCCTCATCCAGAATTCTGATGTGATATCCTCTTCCTGAATAAATCAGATGGATGTTGTCAAGTCCTAAATCACTTTCCAGAGTATCAATCAGTGAATTGACGATTTCCAAAGCCTCGCCCAGGCATATTTCACAGACGCTGTCGCAGTTGCATGACCTGATTGGAATGTCTTTAGCATCAACATCGAAAATGTATTCGGCTTTCTGCCAGTCCTGTCTTCTTCTAGGTTCATTATAAAAAGCTACTGAAATATAAGCTGCAAATGGTGCCTTATATCTGAGGAATTTTCTGAGTGATTCCGTTCCTTTGAAAGTTTTATACCTATCGTTAGGACCTCTTCCGTTATGGTCAAAACCAAATTCACGTTTTTTAATTCCATTTTTAATGAAATCAGGAAGGTCCTTTTCACTCCATTCCTCACGATAATATTGGCGTCTTTCTTTCATGGTAGCTTTAGAAAACATAATATGAATTATTTTTATCCAAGTATATAATTATTGGTGAAGTGTGATTTTTTAAACTATTTATATACTATTTTTTAAAATATTATTATGGAAGAAATTTTTGAAGTAATCGGCGTTGAACACTTAAAAACAATATTGTCCGGCCTATCGCCTGAAGATATAGTAAAGCCGGCTTATGACAATTGGTTTCCAACTCAGAAAACAGGCCATACAATACTGGATTTGGAAACCGGTGAGGTCAGGGGACTGTCAATAGAGCATAACCAAATGCCTTTGCAGTCAATGATGTATATTGAATTGTATACGATAAAATCTAGCGATTATCCGATTGAACCTGAAGAGCTCTTTTCAAAAGCGGAGTATGATGAATTCCTGGAGTTTATGGAAGATGAACCGTCAGAATTTGCACCGGATATGGTGAGCATTTTCTGTCAGGACAATGATATTGATGAGGAATCTAGAAATATCGGAATATTGGCTTACAGATTTTCTCAAAACGACCAAAAAAATTATAACATGTGGGAATCAGCCATTTTAAATAAGTATTATGACAAGACTGATGAGAATCATAATCCCTTTAAATTTAATCAAAGCAGTTTATGATTTTGATAAATGCTTAAAAATGAACAATTTTTAACTATTATTTTTTTGAAATGGGTAATATTTATATATTGCAAAGATAATTAATTATTTATTGATTTGAAATAGGTTGGGGTAATTATTAAGTTTATTACATTAATATTGAAAAATCCCTTTAGGAATAAGACCCGAAGCGCACTATCCATTATTGGAATAGCTATTGGAATTGCCACAATTGTTGCATTGGGCCTTATCACTGCAGGTATGGAAGATTCTGTTCAAACGACATTCAATGAAGGCGGTGCAGAAATTACAGTCACCAATGCAACTAATATTGGTGGTGCTTCAGGTCTTCTCAACGCATCTTTTATTGGTGATTTGAAAAATATAACGAATGTTTCGGATGCTGTCGGCCAGCTGTCGGTCAGTGAGTCCAATCAGTCGTTCATACAGTCAAGAAGTCCTGTTATGGGAACAACAGTTTATGGAGTAAATGCTTCAAAACTGAATCTGGTCGGTATTAGTAATGTTGATGGTGCCGTTTATGGGGAGGATTCTTTTGAAGTTATTGTTGGTTCAAGATATGCTGAGCTGAATAATTTCAGCATCGGTGACAACTTAAGCTTTTTAGGCCATGATTTTGAAGTTGTCGGAATATACGAAACAGGAAATATGATGCTTGACAATGGGGTTTACACTTCACTTTCAAAGCTTCAAAATATTTCAGATACTGACAAGGTTTCATCCATTTTGGTTAAAACGTCAGAAGGCGTCAATGACAGCATTGTCAGTCAAAACATTAAAGACAAATATGAGAATGTATCAACACTGACAAGTGAAGAAATGTCTTCAATGCTCGATGAGGTTATTGGAATATTGGACGCTGCATCTCTTGCCATTTCAGGTTTGGCAATTATTGTGGGCGCAATTGGGGTCATAAATACGATGGTCATGACAGTATATGAAAGGACAAAGGAAATTGGTGTTTTAAAATCAATCGGGTGGAAAAGCAGAAAGATTTTAACAATGATTTTGGGTGAAACATTAGTTTTGACAACGTTATCGGGCATTATCGGTTCAGTTTTTGGAATATTGGTGGCTGAAGTTGGTGTCAGACTTATTGGAACTGATGGATTTTCACTTGTTTACACTCCTAAAACATTTATCTTGGCATTTGGAATTACGATTATCGTAGGTATTATAGGGGGAGTGTATCCTGCACATAAAGCCTCTAAACTTGCTCCAACAGAAGCGTTGAGATATGAATAGGTGATTGGATGGAACTGATTAGATTAAAAAATGTTATAAAACAGTATGATGATGGGGCTGTAACTGCATTAAACAACATCAATTTATCTATAGAAAAAGGAAGCTTCGTGTCCATTATAGGTCCGTCCGGATCGGGAAAGTCAACATTATTGAATATGCTGGGCGCCTTGGATTCTCCAGATTCAGGCCATGTTATTATTGACGGGATTGATTTGGCAACTCAGAAGGATTTGAGTGATTTCAGGCGCCATGAAATCGGTTTTGTATTTCAACTTCACAATCTGCTTCCTAACTTGACGGTTCAGGAAAATGTTGAGATACCTCTAATGGATGCCAACATGTCTGAAAAGGATAAACATAGAAGGGCATTGCTTTTCATTGAAGCTGTAGGTCTTTTGGATAAGAAAAAACAAAAACCAAATAAGTTATCCGGTGGTGAACGTCAAAGAGTAGCTATTGCAAGAGCCCTGGTTAATTTCCCATCAATAATTTTGGCTGATGAACCCACAGGCGCTCTTGATACAAGAACTGGTGCTAAAGTCCTTGATGTTTTAAGATTTGTCCATGAGTCAATTGATGCTACATTAATTATTGTAACTCATGATAGGGATGTCGCCAGATTGGCTAGCAGAACCATAGAAATCAGGGACGGTCAAGTGATTAATGATTATTTAAATAGATAGTTAATGTTTTTTTATCTTAATAATTTTTATTCATAGACATCTTTGTCAATATTCCAGTATTCGCCATCATCATCTATTATTCCTATAATGTCGTCTGTTGTAATTTTTTTTCTAGGAATTTTCAATTGATTATTTGCTGTGGTTTTTTTGTTTAAATCGTCAGTTATATTCATGACTTTCATTTTAGAATCACCTTAAATTATTTTTTCATTCTTTTGCTTGTTTATCTAGCTGGAACTTTTTGCGTCCGTAACATGACAGCGGATTATTTATCCCTTTGCATGAGCCGTCAGGCTTGCATAGCTGAGGCAAATGAATCTTTATCTTTTCACAGCTCATTGGAGTGTACCATGTGGTTTCGCCTTCATGGTTGATGTCAAT
Source organism: Methanobrevibacter sp. (assembly GCF_045603845.1). GTDB lineage: Archaea > Methanobacteriota > Methanobacteria > Methanobacteriales > Methanobacteriaceae > Methanocatella. The sequence goes on along the minus strand of NZ_JAZUMY010000105.1, from coordinate 19,238 downwards.
TTCACTGTGCATTCCAAATCCTAGTTTTGATATGATGTTTACCTTTTCCTGTGGCTGGTCTTCAAATAATGGTGGTGTACAGTTGTCTGCAGCATCAAATATCAATGGTAAAACTTCATTTTGTGTAATGCTCAGGTCAGGATCAACATCTGAAACCTTTATTGTCTCATCGGATGCGAATATTCTTGGATAAAGACGTGCATAAGAGGCAAATGATGTTAATAAAAGCACAATAGCATCGTTACGTCCTCCTGAAGATACGCCGTTTACAGTATTTTGTATGCATGGTGGAAATGCGTCAGGATTTAATTTTCCAGCTTCCACAGTTCCGTAAATGCCTCCGATTCCTGCATAATACTGATTGTATTTGCTTATCTCTTCAGGAATGAATTCCTTAAGCTCTTCAGACAGTTTAACAATTTCGGGATGCATCTCAACTCTTGATGACATTTCTCTGATTCTTCCGATATATTCTTCGGTTTTCTGCATTATAAGACGGGATAAAATCAGTTCTTTCACGCTGTCCCCTACAAGGATATTGTACATTCGGTCAGGGCTTCTGTCTGAAAATTCGTCTGCATAATTGTCTAAAAATTCATCCTGCTGAAGTATCAAATCTCCATTTTGCAGGAGCAGTTCGCTCAATTTTAATTTTTTGGTAGCTATCACATCTTTCAGTGAACTCCATTTGATTGAACCGTCTACTTTAATTTCATCCAGGATTTCATCAATTATCTCCTCTCTTGATGATGGAGTCAGTTTGGCCAGTCTTTCCTGAATCAGTATTCCCTGTGATTCGACAAAAAGCCTGGTTTCTCTTGAACCCGGATTGAACTGTATTGCAATGGCCTGGCAGAGTGTGTGGAATATCACAACGTCCTGTTTAAAGAGGGCTTCATTTGTAAGATATTCAAATTCATTCTGGTTAAATTCCTTATTGTTTTTCTTTTCTATTGCCCATAGCATGCGCTTAAATGCCAAATCCTTATATGATTTAGGTATTAATGAGTCATCTGAGATTTTCTGATTTGTGGTGTGAATTACCTCTTCAATAAGGTATTCATCTTCCTTTTCGAGCTGATTCAAATCCCCGTAATCCCTTATGATTTCCCTTCCTTCATTTGACAATGGGTTAATATATGAAATTTCTGCCATGATTTTTAATTTTTGTTTCATATATTAAAAAATTAACTTATTTCTGAAAGCAATATTTCCTTGAGGAGGTAATTTTAATGAATATTTTTCAGGGTTTAAAACGTACTGATTCTAAAAAACGTGAAAGAATTAAAAATAAAAATTAATAATCCACAAATTACGCGCATTATATTGGTTGATGTGAAATCCTTTCAATAATATTTTAGATGAATTTCCAATCGCTGAATAATTTATTTTTTTACCAAGTTTCATTATCAAAGCTTTTTAAAATTTGTTGCAATTAATGTCTTTTTGTTCATTACTCAATTCATCTTTTCTATTTTTTTGATTTGACTAAATTCCTAAAAAAATATTACTTTATAAAGTATGAATAACATATATATTTATGCTTAAAAAATTTAGGAGAACAATAGATGACTAAGATATTTATTTCATGTGCACTTCCTTATGCGAACGGTCCGTGTCATTTGGGCCATATACGTTCCACATATTTGCCTGCAGATATTTTTGCAAGGTATAACCGTATGATTGGCAATGACGTGTTGATGGTTTGTGCTACTGATGAACATGGAACTCCAATCGCAGTTAAGGCAGATAAAGAGAATAAAAAACCGATTGAGATTTCTAAACGTTATCATGACATGATTGTTGCTGATGTTGAATCAATGAATATCTCTTTGGATAACTTTACAAGAACCACTGATGAAATCCATTATGAGATTGCTCAGAATTTCTTTAAAGACCTTTATGATAAAGGTTTGATTTACAGGCTTGACATTCAGCAGCTCTATTGTGAAAACTGTAAGAAATTCCTGCCTGACCGTTATGTTGAAGGCCTGTGTCCTGCATGCGGCAGCGAGGCTCGTGGAGATCACTGTGAAAAATGCGGAAGGGCGCTTGAGCCAACAGAATTAGATGAACCAAGATGTTTGACCTGTGGAAACACTCCTGTGATTAAGGATACCTATCAGTATGCCTTCAAGCTGTCCGAATTTGAAAAAGAGTTAACTGATTACATTAACGGCAATGAAAACTTGCCTGCAAATGTCAAAAACTACGCATCAAACTGGCTTAAGGAGGGCTTGAACGACTGGGTTTTAACAAGAGATATGGATTGGGGAATTCCTGTTCCTTTGGATGAGGCTAAAGGAAAGGTATTATATGTTTGGATTGAAGCATTTTTAGGATATATTTCCTCAGCCGCCCAATGGTCAAGGAAAACCGGAATCAAATGGGAAGACTACTGGAACGATTATGTAGTACATTTCATAGGAAAGGACATTATTTACCACCATTCAATTTTCTGGCCAGGTCTTTTGACTGCATACGGATGCAAAAAGCCTGATATGATTTATGCAGGTGAGTTCCTGTCCCTTGAAGGAGAAAAAATGTCAACCAGTAAAAATTGGGTTATCTGGATATCTGATTTTGTAAAAGACTTCGAGCCTGATTTGCTCAGATACTATCTGACAATAAACGCTCCTTTAAACAAGGATTCTGACTTCTCATGGGATGATTTCCAGAGAAGAAACAATGATGAGCTTGCAGACGTAATCGGAAACCTGCTCCACAGGACATTCACATTCACACACAAGTTCTTCGACGGAAAGGTTCCGCAATATAATGATGCATCAGATGAGGATAAGGCATTTGAAGCCGAAATTAAGAAATTACCGGATACTGTCGGTGAATTAATAGCTAATTATGATTTCAGAGAAGCTTTGCTTGAAATATTTAAAGTAGCTAAAATAGGAAATAAATATTTCAACGATCAGGAACCTTGGAAAGCCGTCAAGGAGAATCCGCAGAAAGCAGCCAATACATTATACCTGTCAAATCAATTGGCAAAATGTCTGGCATATGTGCTGAAACCGTTCCTTCCTACAAAAGCTGATGAAATAGCCAAAATTTTGAAACTGGCTGATGTAAGTAAATGGGAAGATGCTAAAGTGCATCTTGCGCAAGGCTATGAAATCGAAAAGGCTAAGCCGTTATTCAAAAAGATTGAAGATGACGTGATTAACGATCAAAAAGAAAAACTGAAGGAAAATTTAAAAGAAAATGAGGAAGATAATATGAGTGATATTATAGATATTGATTACTTTGACAAAGTTGACATCAGAATTGGCCAAATCAAAGAGGCTGAAAAAATTGAAAAATCAGACAAACTATTGAAATTGCAGGTCGACATTGGTGAAGAAACCAGACAAATCGTTGCAGGACTTGCCAAATTCTATGCTCCTGAAGAATTGATTGACAGAAAAGTTGCTGTTCTGGTTAATTTAAAACCTGCAAAACTATTCGGAACATTATCCGAAGGTATGCTTTTGGCAACCGGTGAAAGCGGAGCTTTACTTTCACCTGACGATTGTGAAATCGGCGAACAAATTCAATAAATCTGATTAACATGGAAGAATCTGTCTTAGTAATTAAAGCTGAGGAATATTTAAAAGAAATCTCTTCTGATAATATCAGTTTGGATAATATTGAAGAATTTGATAATTTTAAAAACCTCTACTTTAAGCTAGATGACAGATTAGAAACTTTAAAACAGCTTAGGAAAGATATGGAAGTACAGGGATACAGTACTCCATTCGCTTCCTTAAACAAATATGGAAATAAGTCTGTAGGTGAAGTTTCCCTCGAGGAAGTAAGCGAGAACAGCCGCCATAACCAGATGTTTAGGAATAAGGCAAACGCCAAGAAAAATATTCTGGATAGGGTAAAGTCAGCTATAGACTCACACCAAATCGCCATAGGCCATCTTGAACAATTCGGATACTTGAAATGTAATTCCTGCTATAAAAAATATTCAATGTCCGAATATAAACAGCTTAACGGAAAGTGTACCTGTAAGGCGGAATCATTTTCATTTAAAATAAGCAGGCAAAATGTCTATAGGGTTGAAATTATTCCATATTTACCGTTGTCCGGTAATTATCGTGTATTGATGGCTGAATTGTCCAGATATGGTAGAAATTCATTTAAAAAAGTTATAAATGCACTTAAACAGGAACGTACCGGACATGTCAAAACAATATCACCGCTATTCAGATATAAGGATAAAAACAATCGCTGGTTAAGAAAAAGAGTCACTTTTGATTCCGAATTTGTTGATAACTACGAAGAGGAACTTAGGAAAAAATATGGAAAGAATGTGAGAATTGAAAAGCTGGAATTCCACAGGACAAGACCGGCAATTATTGATGACAAGCATGCCAGAACTGCTATTGCGCTAGGTTATGTTAGATATGCTGAAAATATTATAAATTCAATTCGTGATGATATTTTTAAAAGGCAGTTAACTGATTTTAAACGAATAAATACCTATGATGAGATTATTCATAAGTATAGCAACTACACTCCAAATTTCATAGATTCATTTGACATTGCTGAAATTGAAAACTGGAGAGAAAACAAAATCAATGAAAGTTTTAGAAAGCTTCGCTATTTAAATCGTTATGGTGAACTGAACAGGTCACTTAAAAGGGATTTGAAAACCCGTGAAACGATTGAACGAACGATATTTGAAAATATTGCTCCTGCACTGATCAGCTGGGATATATTCAGGTATTATCTGACGACTTCAGTTTCAAACCGTAAGTTAAGAACAGGACCGTTTCCATATATTCGTGTGGAATTGGACCGCCAGCAAAGGAGGGTTTTCCAGAAGACCTATCCTAATGTCACAGATATTTTAAATCAGTTCAGCGATATCAGGATTCTTGATGTTGAGGATAAGGATTTGATTTTATATGAAAAGTTCAAGTTTGAAAAGCAGATGAAAAACCTGAATTTCAAGATAAATCATCCTGCTCTTGGTGCGGCCCATCTTCATTTGAACAGCGGCATAGACCTTGAGGATATAAGCAATTCATTCAATGTTAACGAGTCTAAAATCAGAAAGGAAATTAAGCACATTGAAAACATCAAAAATCCGAAGTCAGACAAGTCCAAAAAATTCCTGGATTTAATTAAGGGGTAGTTTTATGGATGAAAACATTACCAGTATTCATATTACCGAAACGTTATCTTTATCCAAGGTAATGACTCTTTTAAATGATTATCCTAATCTTGAAAAGATATCCTGCAGTCCCAGCGTTTATAATAGGACTTCTGAAAAGTATATTGATGCCTTAAATCAGCTGGATGTTGATGTTGTTAAGGAATATCATTGGGGCGCTTCTAAACAGTCCTGTGATTATGAGCAGGAACTTCTGGATTTGGCCAGTGAAGGTTATAAGGCTCGTGAAATTGCCGAAATTTTAGACATCACTATCAACAGGGTTTATTATTTGCTTAGAAGAAATAAAACCAAATTGGATACCAATACCAAAAAATATGATTATGATGAGGTCAAATCCTTAAAGGAATCCGGCCTCAAGCCTAAGGAAATATCTGAAAAATTGGATATTCCAATCAGGACAGTCTATTATATCTTGAATAAAAAATAATCGCAAATTATTTTTTTAACTATTTATATATTATATAATTAAGTGATTGTTATGATGATATTACCTCAACTACCGTTATATGTTATAGCTATAATCTGTGGCCTGTTTTCTTTTTTAGTCACCAGATTATCAATGCCCAGAATTATTAAGAAGTTGAAAGATGCCGATATTGTAGGCAGGGACTTGCACAAGTCCTGGCATCCTGTCGTTGCTGAAATGGGCGGATTCGGAATCCTTTTCGGTTTCACAATAGGAATGTTTTCAGGAATTTATATGCACGATATTCTGGCATTTCCTTTATGCATTGTTCTTATTGTTATACTGCTTGTAGGGATTATCGGAATTGCTGATGATTTGCTTGTTCTGTCATCAAAAGAAAAATTGTTCCTGTTGTTTTTGGCAGGTCTTCCTTTGATTTGGGCTGCTCCATCCAATGTTGGTATTTTATATCTGATTTCCATTCCGATTGCTCTTTCAATCGGTTCCAATCTCACTAACATGTTGGCGGGCCTTAACGGTATTGAATCAGGTTTAGGTATTATCTCTCTTGCATCTCTTACAATTGCTTGTATTATCTTAGGAAAATATGACGTGACAATTGTCAGCATGAGCATGCTAGGAGCATTGATTGCATTTCTATACTATAACAAGTATCCGGCCAAAATTTTCCCCGGCGACACCGGTACATTAATCATAGGTGCTGCAATCGTATCCATCGCATTCATCGGTCGTGTAAAACTTATTGCACTGATTGTTCTGATGCCGAACATCATCGATGCTGCCATGAAATTCTACAGTGCAGGCGTAATGGAGCGTCAGCAGTTCAAACCGACACAGGTAAGCGATGACGGTAAACTGATAAGGCCTGAAACAGGTTTCAAGTCATTAATCAGATTTGTTATTAGAAAGCCTATTACTGAAAAGCAGGCTGTCCGTATTATTTGGGGAATCGGTTTGATTTTTGGTATTTTAGGTATATTCGTTGCACTGACAATGCCTGGTGTAATAGGCAATCAGACATTGGCAAACTTCCTTCAGATTAAAGAGATGTTCTATCACATATGAGGTGATTTTATGAAACCTTACGTTATTTTAAATGCAGCTATGACACTTGACGGTAAGATAGTCACTGCAAACAACAGTTCAAACATATCCGGAGAAGAAGATTTGAAAAGAGTTCATGAACTCAGAAAAGAAGTGGATGCAATAATGGTGGGCATAGGAACAGTATTGGCAGATGATCCAAGACTTACTGTTCATAAAGTTGATGCAAATCCCGAAGATAATCCCGTTCGTGTGGTTGTTGACAGCAGATGCAGAACTCCAATAGCTGCCCGTATTACAAACAAGGACGCCAAAACAGTAATCGCAGCAGCAAATGAGTTTAAATATGACTTCTTGGTAAGTGACAGATATAATGTCTTCAAACAGAGGGGAGTTGAATTCTTCTTCAGCGGTGATAAAAAGGTGGATTTAACTGCATTAATGGATTACCTTGCTGGTCAGGGAATAAAAAAACTCATGCTTGAAGGGGGCGCAACCCTGAACTTTGCAATGATTAAGGAAGGCCTAATCGATGAAATAAGAATCTGTGTGGCACCAAAAGTCGTTGGCGGTGTTAATGCAAAGACATTATTCGATGGTGAAGGCTTTGCCACAATGGATGAAGGAGTCAATCTGGAGTTGACGGATTCATTTAAATTGGGAAAAGATTTGATTTTGACATATAAAGTTTTAAAATAGGATATTATTAATATCCCTTATTATTTATATTGGTTTTGTTGTAATCGGTATTTCCGTTTGTCTGGCGGGATATGATTTGTCTTGCAACTCCAAATATAGTTTTCAAAAGTATTAAACCATCCTGTGAAACCTGTTTTATAAGGTAACCTGGCCTTAAATAAAATTTGAGAAATGCCTTTTTCTGTATGCTTCTAAGTTCCTTGTTGGAGCAGTCAATTGTCTCTAAAACCGGATCGATTAAAGTGAATTTTGACCAGTCTTTGATTTGTATCAGATTTTTCTTGAATGTTTCATTGTAAAAGCGAGTTCCCGGATATGGGGTAGCTAGGCTGTAAAGCGCATAGTTAGGATTTAATTCCTTTACAAAATCAATTGTCTTCTGAATGGATTTTTTGGTATCTTCAGGCATTCCGATTACGCATGATGCAATGGTTCTGATTCCAACCTTGCGGGCTAGCTTGAATGCTTTTTCGGTTTTTGATATTGTGATGTTTTTGTTCATCTTTTCAAGCATTTGCTGGTCTGCACTTTCAACACCAATAAATATTGTTATGCAGCCGGAATCTTTCATTAACTGCAGAATCTCTTCGTCCAATGTGTCAACTCTTGAAGTGCAGCCCCACCAGAATTTGAGATTTCTTCTTTTGATTTCATTGCAGAAATCCCTGACGAATTTCTTGTTTAATGTGAATGTATCATCCATAAATGCGATGGTATCTATATTTTCCTCTTTAAGCCTCATTTCTATTTCATCACAGACGTTGGTGTATGATCTTCTTCTCAGATGATTTCCGTGCAATGCCGCTGATGAACAGAATGAGCACTGCATAGGGCATCCTCTGGTTGTGATGATTGTTGCGACATTTGTTGTGATATTCAAAATCCTGTATTTTTCCATCGGGAACAGGTGAAACGCCGGAAACGGTAATTCGTCCAAATCCTTAATTATCGGCCTGTCTGGAGTTACAATTAATGAATCGTCACTTTCATCCAGAAATGCCAGGCCCTGAACATTAACCAGATCCCTGCCATTTTCTATGGACTGAACCAGTTCAAGCATAGTATATTCCCCTTCGCCACGAACAACAATATCTACGCTAGGCTCTTTCAGCACGCTTTTATATTCAAATGTCGGGTGATATCCTCCCAAAACAACAATGGTATCGGGTTTAACATTTTTGATTTTATCTGCTGAATCAAGTGCAACTCCGATTGTTGGGGTAAGGGCGCTTATTGAAACGATATCAGGATTTCTCTTTTGAATTTCTTCACCTATTTCATCATAACTCAATTCTAAAGCCGAAGCATCCAGTACATCGACGTCATAACCGTTCTTTTCAAGCACTGCCGCCATATAACCTATACCTAATGAAGGAGCAACAACGCCCAAAAATTTGTATTTTGAGTTAGTCTGCGGGGGATTCAAAAAAGTAATCTTCATTTAATCACATCATATAATATTAATCAAAAACACTTTATTAAATTTTTCTATTGGCACATATTTGATTATAAAGTATTAAAACATTCCGAAATAGCTTTCATTTTGGCAAACACAGTATCTGCAGAGGGATTGCTTGTCACGAATGGATATGATTCTTTGCTTGCAGTAATACTTGTCATCTAAAATATAGACCTGATCCTTTTTGTTCTCAGTGAATGGGTGTAATGGCTTTTTAGCTATTAATGCGAGGTATAGTGAGAGATATTTGGTGAATTCCCTTGTTTCAATATCTCCTCCGGCATATGTGTCAAAATAATAGTCAATATCGTTTTTAAGGTTCTCAATGACTCCATCCTTAATGTCAAAGTCATCAGTTATTTGAAGTGAATAGATTTCATCATAGCTTTCGCAATTGTATTTTGCCAGTTTTTTAACCAGAGGGTCCTTATACCTGTCGTCAGTTACCTTATTTCTTAAATATTCGATAGGATAATCTTCAAGCTCTTCTCTAATTGTTTCAAGTAGCTCAGATGCTTTCATAAAATTCCTCTACTTTTCAGCAGTTGGCGTGGATTGTCTACAATAGCTTTCATGGCCTCTTCATCGCTTAAACCGGCACCTCTAGCTATTTCATATGATTTTTCAAATGTTATCAAATCATCAGGTGAGTGCGTATCTGTATCGACGATAAGTTTGTTTCCCACTTCACGTGCAATGCTTGCAACATGGCCGTTTCCCAAACAGTGTCCTTTACGTGCGCTGATTTCCAAATAAATATCATTTTCAAGTGCAAGTTCGGCTTCTTCTTTTGTAATAAGTCCCGGATGGCCTAATATGTCCACATATTTAGACTGTACCGCAGCAAGGTTTGTTCCCGAAGTCACAGGTTCGTTCAATGTTTCACCGTGGACAACAACAATTTTAGCACCTAACTCTTTTGCCCTTTTTGCAATTCCGTCAATTGATTCTACAGGCGCATGGGTTACTTCAGCACCTAAAACGACTGTAATGTCCCAGTTTGAGTTAATGTCATCAATTGCGGATTGTATTTTTGGAATTTCATCAACATTATAATAATCCACATGATCGGTAATTGCTATTACTTCATGATTTAGCTTTAAAGCTCTTCTGGCTAGTTCTGAAGGCAATAATTCACCGTCACTAAATAAACTGTGCATATGTAAATCTATTCTTTTATTCATTTTTTTAAACCTCAAAGTTATATATTGGGTGTCATATCATATAATTATTATAGGATGGGGGTAAAATGAAAAACAAAACTATTCTTTCTTTAATGGCAATTTTTTTAGTATTGGGCAGTGCCGCCTTTGCATATGCTCAGGAAGTTAATTATGATGGATTTGGCCTGCAGTTTGCTGACGATGACTTTAAGGTCAATCAGACCAACAATACCAGTGTGGTTTTACAAAATGAAGAAGAGCAGATTATCATAACCAGTGAAATCACAGGAAATGATTCTGTAAATTCATTTTTAGGCAATCAGGGTTTCAATTTGACCGAATCAACTCATGTCGAAACAAAAATTTCCAGCACACAGTCAGCAAGCTTCGGGTATGAACTGAATAAATATGTCAAAAACCATGGGGCTGCTTCAGCGTTTTTCTTAAACAAGAACGATAAGAATTATACAGTCATTGTAATGGATAATGATGTCGATGCTGATGATGATTTTGACACCTCTGATGCAATGGATGTGGCAAATGACATTGTAAAATCAATAATGTTGGCTTAGACATTATTTTTTCTTTTCTTTTTTTTTCTTTCAACTACTTTTATATACTAACATTGATATAATTTTTAATAACTGAAATTTTAAGGAGATTTTATTATGAAAGCTAAAGCGGCAAAAATCGCAGAAGGTGTTTACTGGGTTGGTGCTCTCCACTGGAACAGCAGAACTTTCCACGGATATGGAATTCCAGGAACTACCTACAATGCATACTTGGTATTTGGTGAAGAGAAAACTGTATTAATCGATAACGTCTATGGCGGATTGGATAATCAGTTATATGGAAGAATTGAGGATGCATTTGCTCAGGAAGGAAAAGATATTCAAATTGACGTATTTGTGCAAAACCACTCTGAAATGGATCATTCCACTCATTTGAGAGAAACTATCGAAAAATACAATCCTGAAGCTGAAATCTACGCTTCCCCTAATTGTGCTAAATTTTTGGAACAGCAATACCATAATTTTGGAGACTTGGAAATCAACACTGTTCAAACCGGTGATGAACTGGACATTGGAGGAAGAACTTTAGCGTTCGTATCTGCTCCTATGCTGCACTGGCCTGACAGCATGTTCACTTTCCTGGTTGAAGAAGGTATTTTATTCTCCAACGATGCGTTCGGTCAGCATGTATGTCATTCCAAAAGGTTTGATGAGGATTATTCTTTAGATATTTTGGAAAAGGAAGCACAAAAGTATTATGCTAATCTTGTAACCTTAGGTTCTCCGATGCTCAGGATGAAATTGCAGGAACTGACTGATAACGGTATTGTGGATCAGATTAAGATGATTGCACCTTGTCACGGTCAAATCTGGAAAAACCCTGGATTTATTATTGATTTATATTCCAAATGGGGCTCAGGTGTCTGCAAAGATAAGATTACTGTTATTTATGATACAATGCACCATTCAACTGAGAAATTGGCTTTCCAGATTGCTGAAGGTATTGCAAGCGAAGGCGTTGAGGTTGCAATGTACTTTATGCAGCATGACGGACCGGATGATGCCATTACTGATATCCTGGATTCCAAAGCTATCGCTTTAGGTGCTCCTACCATGATGAACAAGCCTTTCCCTCGTATCGGAAACATGCTTTACTGGCTGGACTGCGTTAACTTCAAAGGAACTACCAGCGAGAAAAACGCTTTGATATTCTCATCCAAAGGATGGGGTGGAGGAGCTGTTAAAAAACTCCAGGCAGACTTGGAAGCTGCAGGATTTACTGTAACCGATACTTTGGATGTCACTTTCGTTCCTGATGAGGATGTTCTTGAAGAGGCATTCAATAAGGGCGCAGAGCTTGCAAGATCAATCAAAGAATAATTTCATTTTATTCTTTATTTTTTTTCATCATTTGATTGTTGTGTTTCGCAACATTTATATATTAATTGTTTCAGATATAATTATAACAAAGAAGGTGTAAATTATGGCAAACAGTTTAGTAATTTATTTTTCTCGCTCAGGTGAAAACTACTTTGGCGGAGAACTAAAAAACATTGAAAAAGGAAATACGGAAGTTATAGCAGAATATATCAAAGAAGAAACCGGTGCAGACTTATTCAAAGTCGAACCTGCAAATGAATATCCAGCAGATTACATGAAATGTATTGATGTGGCCAAAAAGGAACAGCAGGATGGTGCAAGGCCTGAAATCAAAGAAACATTAACAGATATATCTGAATATGACACCATCTACATCGGATTTCCAAACTGGTGGGGAACCCTTCCGATGCCGATGTGGACACAACTGGAACAGCTTGACTTTGCTGGAAAAGCCGTAAAACCGTTCGTCACACATGAAGGATCAGGATTCGGCTCATCACAAAGGGACTTGAAAAAACTCTGCGAAGGTGCGGATATCAAGAAAGGATTGTCAATTCCTGGTGGAAACGTCTATGAAGCACAGGACAGCGTAAAACATTGGGTGAACGAATAATGTCTGAGGAAATCCTTTTCGGAAAAGGGGATGAAAATCCCTTCGGGGAATTTTTCACAGGAAAAAGCTACCTGAACATCCTCACGCAGGTTGGGGAAGTGATGGTGGCAAATGTCACTTTCGAAGCCGGGTGCCGAAACAACTGGCACATTCATCATGCCGATGAAAACGGAGGTCAGATACTGCTTGTAACCAAAGGCGAAGGATGGTATCAGGAAGAGGGCAAAGCTGCCCGTAAACTAAAGCCTGGTGATGTCGTATCCATTCCGCCAAACGTTAAACACTGGCATGGAGCATCAAAAGACTGCGAATTCACACACATAGCTATTGAAGTTCCGGGTGTTAACCCTGAAAACGAATGGTGTGAAGAAGTCAGCGATGAAAAGTATGATGCTTTAGAATGAACATATTTATTAAAAACCATTACCATATTATTTTTTATGAGCGTTTCAGTTTTCACACCTGCACATATTACTGGTTTTTTCAGCATAGAAAACAATGAGGATTCCTTGAAAAACGGATCCTGCGGTGCCGGATTTCTTCTTGACAGGGGAGTTAAAACTACCGTTAAAGACTCTGTCGAATTTAAAGTTAACATTAACCAGGGTTCGGAAATTGTGATTAATGAGGTTTTAAAGCATTTTGATATTAACTCTCCCTTTGAGATTGTTCAGGATATTCAGCTTCCAATCGGTGCGGGCTTTGGAACTTCAGCGGCATCCGCCTTAAGCCTGTCTTTGGCATTGAACGAATTTTTCGATTACGGCTATTCCTCTGTGGAATGCGGACAGATTGCTCATAGTGTTGAGGTTTCTCTTGGAGGAGGTCTGGGTGATGTTATTGCACAAACTGGTTCGGGATTGGTTTTGCGAACACAACCTGGCGCTCCGGGCATCGGCAAAATCAAGTCTTTTGATGAAAATCTCTTCATTGCCACCAAATCCTTTGGCGAAATTGATACGGCATCCATTATTCGAAATCCTAATCATAAAAAGGTAATTTCTCAAAATGGCCGCAGGTGTCTTGAAGAATTTAAAAATGATATGTCTGTAGATAATTTTCTGGAGCTTTCTTTAAGATTTTCTAAAAATACGAAACTGATGACAGACGAAGTAAAATCTCTTATTGATTATTTTAATTCTATGGATGATATTTTAGGAAGTTCAATGGCAATGCTGGGAAATACTGTATTTGCCTTTGCAGATAATGAAAGCACTTTCAAAAACTCAGGTATTGAAAACTTGAATATAGATAAACTTTACTCAAAGAGGTAATTTATGATAAAACTAAGTTATGACGTATCGAACTACCGAAGACAAATCATGGAAGCCGTTAATGACGGTGACTGTGTGATTGAACTTGGATGCCATATGGGAAACACTTCAAAGGTTATTTTAAAGAAAAATGTGAAATTGATAGCTCTTGACAATTCACCTGAAGCCGTAAATGAAATGTCCAAGCTTGATTTGACATTCATCAATGCTGATGTGCGCCTTCATGACACATTATCAGAAGTATTTGAATTAACTCAAAGATGTGATATCTTAGCTATTGATTTGGGTGGAGGATATCATCCCGACACAGTTTTCAAGGTATTTTATATATGGTCATCAACATTCAAGCCCAAACATACATTCATAAGAAACAGGGGGCTTGTCGAGTTTTACAATTCAGTAGCAGATGCTGCAGGTGACTACAAATCCCATGACGGTTTTCTTGATTCATATAAGGACAGTGGCATTCCGCCTCAAATAAAGGAATTTGATTTATGGACACCAATGCCTAAAAAATAAGATAACTGACACAGGCTTTTTTTTAAACATCATTCAATCTTCAAATCACGATTTTGAAAACAATTAAAATGTTAATATCTTAAAAGTACACTATTGTACAATTAAACTATATATAACATCACAAATATATTATATAATGTTATTTAATGAGGTAATTTAAATGATTGGTAAAAAAATTCGTTTAGAAAGAATTTTCAATAGGAATACTGGAAGAACAGTAATCGCTCCAATGGATCATGGTGTTTCCAGCGGACCTATTAAAGGAATCGTAAATATAGATGATACAGTTGAAGAAATCTCCCAGGGAGGAGCAGATGCAATATTGATGCATAAAGGAATTGTTCAAAGAGGTCACAGAGGATACGGTAAGGACATAGGTCTTATTGTACACTTGTCTGCAAGTACTTCCCTTGCACCTGATCCAAACGACAAAGTAACCGTAACTTCCGTTGAAAAGGCAATTCAATTAGGTGCAGACGCAGTATCCGTACATGTAAACCTCGGAAGCGAAACTGAAAGTAAAATGTTACAGGAATTGGGAGAAATCGCTGAAACATGTGATTACTGGGGAATTCCGCTTCTTGCAATGATGTACCCTCGCGGACAAAAAGTCGACAATGAAATGGATGTGGAATTCGTAAAACACGCTGCCCGTGTAGGTTCAGAATTGGGTGTTGACATTGTAAAAACCAACTATACCGGAGACCCTGACTCATTTAAGGAAGTAGTTGAAGGAGCTCTTGTGCCTGTAGTTATTGCAGGAGGACCAAAAGTTGACACTGATGAAGAATTATTGACTATGGTAAAAGATTCCTTAAGCGTTGGCGGAGCAGGTGTGGCATTCGGACGTAATCTTTTCCAAGCTAAAAATCCTGGAAAAATTACAAGGGCAATTTCAGAAGTTGTACATAATGATTTAGAAGTGGAAGAAGCTTTAAAATTCTTAGATTAAGGTGATTTAATGCAAAATAAATTCGCTTGGATAATGACTCCGGACCTCCCATGGGATGACAGAAAGGAAATGATAACAACAGCCCTTGAATCAGGCATCAGCTATGTGCTTGATTTGGAGTATAGTGAAAAAATCCGCAAACTGGGCAATGTCAATATAGTTTCAAACGAAGAAGATGCAGACATCTATCTTGTGGGAATCGATGGTGAAGGCGACGGGTCAATTGATTTGAGTGAAAATTTATCAGACTCTACCGATTTGGCCAATGCAAAAAAGGCCAAAAGTGAAGGTAAAACAGTTTGTGCATACATTAAAATCACTGACAAGTTACATGAACAGCTTGCAGTAAAACTAGGACCAATCGTTGATTACATCATTCTTGTAGGAACCGACTGGACAGTCATTCCTTTAGAAAACATTATAGCTGACCTTCAGAATGTTGACGTTGAAATCATCGCTGCAGTAAACGATGCAGAAGGGGCCAAACTTGCTTTGGAAACCCTGGAACATGGAACTGACGGCGTAATATTTGAAGCAAACGACTTTGCACAAATCAAGGATATTGCATCAGAAGTCGACAACGCATCCAAAGTCAAATATGACCTGAAAATCGCAACGGTAACCAATGTGAAGCCATTGGGATCCGGTGACAGGGTATGCGTCGACACAACAGACATGATGCAGCCTGGAGAAGGAATGCTTATAGGTTCATATTCAAAATCACTGTTCCTTGTCCATTCAGAATCACTGGAAAGTGAATATGTGGCTTCAAGACCATTCCGGGTAAATGCAGGTCCGGTTCAGGCATATGTTATGGTTCCGGGAAACAAAACCAGATATCTTGCCGAGCTTGTAGCAGGAGATGAGGTGCTTATAGTAAACACCAAAGGTGAAACCAGAACAGCATATGTCGGAAGAAGCAAAATAGAAAGAAGACCATTGATATTAATAGAAGCAGAATATGAAGGAAAGACCATAAGAACATTACTTCAGAATGCTGAAACAATAAGAATTGTTGATGCTGACGACAATCCTTTATCTGTTGCCGATGTAAAGGCAGGAGATAAGGTAAAAGTCTATATTGAAAAAAGCGCAAGGCATTTCGGTATAGCTATTGACGAAACAATTATTGAACAATGAGGAATTTTAATGTCACAAATCAGAGCGTTTTTAGCAATTGACCTTGATGATGATTTAAAACCTAAAATCCACAAAATCATTAAGGAATTCAAGCAAATAGATGCCAATATCAAATATGTTGACCTGCAGAATCTGCATTTCACCTTGAAGTTCTTCGGAGACATTGACACCGACGGAATAGATTTGATATCATCAAAGATAGAAAATGTCATCAAAGATTTCGATTCTTTCAATATTAGAATTAAAGGATGCGGAGCATTTCCAAATAAGAATCGCATAAAGGTTATCTGGGTAGGTCTTGACGAGGATGAAATCCTTAAAGACTTGCATGATAAGCTTGATAAACAGTTCAGTTCAATAGGCTTTGATTTGGATAAAAAATTCTCTTCACATTTAACCATTGGCCGCATGAGGTCTGCAAAAGGCAAAGACAAAGTTAAAAGTACTATAGAATCATATGATGATGTTGAAATAGGATCAATGGAAGTCAACAGCATCGTATTAAAGAAAAGTACCTTAACTCCTTCCGGACCAATCTATGAAGACTTAATCGAATATAGGTTATGATTTAATGGATTATAAACTTATTTTGGATGAAATAAAACCTACAGAAGAGGAAAAAAATAAAGTTAAGGAAGTATCCGGAAAGCTTCTTGACTTTTTAAATGACAAAATCCATATTGCAGGCATTGATGCCGAAGCCGTTCTGGTTGGATCAGTTGCTAAAAGGACATACCTTAGGGGAAAATCAGACATTGATATTTTCATAGCCTTTCCATTGTCAACGGATAAGAAGGATTTAAAAGATATGGGACTTGATTTGGCTCATGAATGCTGTGATGCATTCAACGCCGAGCCACATCACCAGTTCGCATCACACCCTTATGTAACTACAGAAATCGACGGCTTTAAGATAGATTTCGTTCCATGTTACAGCATTGAAGACGGAAGTCAGCTTAAATCTGCAGTTGACAGAAGCATTCTCCATACAAAATATGTCCAGGCAAACCTTAAGGAAGGTCAAAACGATGAGGTATTGCTTTTGAAAAGGTTTATGGACATGACAGGAACCTATGGCTCTGAATTCAAGGTGGGCGGATTTGCAGGATATCTGTGTGAATTGCTGATAATAAAATATGGAACTTTTGAAAACACATTAATTGAAGCTTCAAATTGGCAATTTGGCCATATTATAGATTTGATGGATTACGGAACCGCAAATAATTTCAAAGATCCTCTTGTTTGCATCGACCCGACAGATAAGAATCGTAACGTGGGTGCTGCCTTGAGACTGGATAAATACTCACAGTTCATCCAATCTGCCAGAAACTATTTAAGTTCAGATAAAAAGTCAGATTATTTCCATCCTTTGGCTAAGAATCTGGATAATGATGCTATTCTGGATGAATTTAAATCACGCAAAAGCAATATCATAGCCGTTAAATTCAATATTCCTAAGATTCCTCTGGATACGCTACATCCTCAGCTTAAAAAAACCACTGATTCATTGGAGAGGATTTTAAATTCAAATGACTTTCTGGTTTTCCAGTCAGGATACTGGACAGATGAGGAAAATTTCGCTGTTATTCTTCTTGAATTGGCAGTATTTAAATTAAATGATATCAAAATACATCAGGGACCAAGGATCTTCATTAAACAGGCATGTGACAATTTCATTGAAAAGTTCGGACTTGAAAACTGTTATGTTTTGGATGATTACATGGTTTCAAATGTCAAAAGACAATTCACCACACCACAGGACTTCATTAATCATTTACTGACTGATGAGTATATTTCACTCATCAAGGTTGGAAAGAACCTTATAAAGCCGATATTGGAAAGTTATGAAATCTTAAATATTGAAGATTTAACAGGCAATGACTTACTTGTCTTTTTGGATGATTTTCTATATCCCAATCAGCATATCAGACGTTAAGTTACCGTTCAATCACCAAATGCTTAAATATTATAAAAAAGCCTTTTAAATCTACAGGTGATTATTATGCACAGTAAATTGAAAGGCACAAAAACCGAAGAAAATCTTTTGACTGCTCTTGAAGGAGAGTCACTTGCACGAGTGAAATACGAATTCTATGCTTCACAGGCCAAAAAAGACGGTTATGTTCAGCTGTCTGAAATTTTCAAAGAAACCTCAGACAATGAAAAGGAACATGCAAAAGTCTGGTTCAAATTATTGCATGGCGGTGAAATGAAAGACACCTTAACCAATCTCAGTGAAGCCATTTCAACCGAAGAGTACGAATGGTCTGACATGTATATGAATTTTGCCCGTGAAGCAAAAAAAGAAGGCTTTGATGATATTGCTCATTTGTTTGAGTTAACGGCAGCTATTGAAAGGTCACATGAGAGAAGATACAAGACTTTTGTTAAAAATATCAAAAACGGATCCGTATTTGAAAAGGACAGTGAGATTGTTTGGAAATGCGGCAACTGCGGAAATCTGCATTATGCCAAATCTGCTCCTGAAGTCTGTCCGATGTGTGACCATCCGCAGGCGCATTACAGAAAAGTGGATGAAAGTTACAAATAATGTTGGAAAACTTTAAACTTCTTTTTTTAATTTTTGACTAGAGATTTAATTTTCTAGATATACGATATAGCTTCGCTAAGGATTAAGTAATGGATATTGCTAAAATTCATATTAATTTTTCCAAATTTTCATCTCATTAGTTAATATTTTATGTAATATTAAAGTTACATATATATAGTATTTCTTACATAATATACTATAATGTTTTGTTGTTAAAATTGTATATCATTTTGATATATTATTTTTCAAATAAAATAAAAATGGTGTCAATAATGAAAAAATTTAATAAAATATGTTATATATTATCTATTTCAATAGTTTTT
>NZ_JAZUMY010000104.1:0-20050 GCF_045603845.1 Methanobrevibacter sp. | reverse complement strand
TTTGCAAATGAAAGATTGGATTTGACAAGGTGCTTTGGATGTGGATTATGTGCTCACTTCTGTAAGAATGATGCATTTGACATGAATACCGGCGATGTTGATTTGGAAATTAATGACAAATTAGTCAACGTGCCAATTATCTGTAGACAATCTGATAGATTAAGAGGAAATAAATTATCTAATCAGTTGAAAAAGTTAATTGAAACACAGGAATTTACTTTGTAGTGAGGTGGTTTTAATGACTACTCAACAGAAGATTAATGGCGCTCCCATTAATTTTGCAGAAGATATAATAGCTAATGTAAAGAATACTCGGGATGATGGTGTCCTGAAATGTGTGCAATGTGGTTTATGCACTTCCACATGTCCTGCAGCACGCCATTCTGAATATAATCCTCGAGAAATTATTGAAAGAGTTCTTGACGGTGATGAAACAATAATGCATGAAGATTATTTATGGAATTGTTTTTATTGTTATACCTGTCATAGTGTATGTCCAGTTGGGAACAGTGTTTGTGAAGTAAATCAAATATTAAAACAATTTGCAATAAACCAGGGCATAGGATGGGATAAGCTTTATGAATATCTTGGATTTGCTGACTCATATTTTGATGCTGCAATAGGGGCAATCCCGGAAATATTTTTTGATGATATTGCAAAAGATGTCCCCGGATGGGAAGAGATTAGATTTGAAAAATTGGAAGAAAACAGAGATAAATTAAATCTTTATCCGCCATTAATGCCTCCAGAAGATGTAATTGATGAAGTTAGTTTAATTTTAACAATTACTGGATTTAAGCAAAGAATGGAAAATATTAGAAAATCACAAGAAGAGGAGGCCAATAAATGAAAGATATTCCAGATAAAAATCTCCTTCTGTTTAGAAGTTGTCTTGTAAGTGTAGAGTATCCGGGCATTGAATCCTCAACTAAATATGTTTTTGAAAAGTTAGGTATTGATTATGGCATTTCAGAAAAACAGACCTGTTGTACTGGATTAGGGCATTATTCTGATGTTTTTGATCAAGTTTCAACAACTGCAATTGGTGCACGTAATTTTAAAGTTGCTCAAAATCTTGGAAGACCGAATCTTGTAATGATGTGCGCTACATGCTATGCAATTAACAAAAAATCTGTTAAGTTATTAAATAATAAAGATGACTTACGGGATGAAATCAATACTTTATTTGAAGAAAATGGTTTGGATCATTTAAAATATGAAAAGAATGATTTGACACCTACAGAAAATATATTTCATTTTGTAGATATTTTATATGGTAAAAAAGATGAAATTAAAAAGCATATTAAATATGATTTAAGCCAATACAAGATAGCTACCCACCATGGGTGTCATTACTGCAAAGTTCATTATGAAGATACTATTGCGGGTGTAAGAGATCCGAATATAATTGATGAACTCATTGAAGCATGCGGATGCAAAACAATTGGATGGTATGATCATAAAAGAGCCTCTTGCGGTACAGGATTTAGACAAAGATATTCTAATCCAGATTTATCATTTACAGCTACAGCAGATAAAATGAATTCACTTAAGGATGAAGGTGTAGAAATTGTAGTGCATTTATGTCCTAATTGCCATATACAATTTGACAGATACCAACCATTAATCTCTAAAAGGGAAGGCAGGGAATTTAAAGCGATTCACTTGAATATTTCCCAATTCATTGCTATTGCAATGGGTGCTGATTGGGAGAGTGTCGTCGGTGTTCAGGCACACACTTCCAAAATCGATTCTGTGATTACAGAATTAAAGGAGGTTGAATCATGAGTGGAGATTTGAAAATTGGCGTTTTCTTATGTGAATGTGGTGGAAACATCTCCGATACTGTAGATTTGGATGAAGTCAGACAATCACTTGATGTTGAGGTAATAGAAAAATTTGAAAATTTATGCTCATTAAATGGACGTAAAATCATACGTGATGCAATCATCGAACATCATTTGGATAGGGTTGTAATTGGGGCATGTTCACCTATAAGTCATGAAAAAACATTTCAAGATTATGTAAAACCTCTAAATCCTTATTTGATGGATATGGCAAATATTAGGGAACAATGTTCTTGGGTTCATGAGGATAAAAAGAAGGCTACAAAAAAAGCTATTACACTTATTAATGCATCTATAGAAAAGGTCAAGCAATCAGATGAGGTTAATCCTATTTATTGTCAAACTCCTGATGAAGTGGCTGTTATTGGGGGAGGGATTGCTGGAATGAATGCGGCATTATCCCTTGCACGCCAGGGAACAAAAGTCACTATTATCGAACAGTCACCAACATTGGGCGGGCATATGGCTAAAATCGGAAAAGTTTTCTCTCCTGTAAAAATTGCTGAAGAATGTGGTATGTGTTTGCTTAATCCTATTCTAAATGATTTGGTATGGAATGAAAACATAACTGTTTGGACTAACTCAAAGGTTATCACTGCCAATCGTCATGCTGGAACATATAATCTTATTGTGGAGAAATCCCCAAGATTTGTTGACGTTGATAAATGTATTGCATGCGGAAAATGTAGTGATGTCTGTGAAGTCAATGTTCCCGATGACTGGAATGAAGGCTTATCTTTAAGGAAAGCAATTTATAGGCCATATGGACAATCCTATCCTGAAGCATATGTAATTGACGGGGATGCATGTACAAAGTGCGGCGAGTGTAAACGTCAATGTATGATGGATGCGATTTCTCTAAAACAAAAACCTGAGAAAGTTCCGCTTCAGGTAGGTTCTGTTATAATAGCTACCGGACATCAATTGATAGACCCTAATAAAAGGCCCGATTACTCCTATAAAAGACATCCGGATATTATTACACAAGCAGAACTTGGACGTATAACTGGAGTAAATGGACCCACAAAAGGTAAATTATTGAAAGCGAATGGTGAAGTTCCAAAAAGAGTTGTGATGATTCAATGTGTAGGTTCAAGGGATGAAAAGCCGGATGGGCATAAGTATTGTTCTAAAATATGCTGTTCGGTCGCATCTAAAAATGCAAACATCATTAAACACAAGTATCCTGATACTGATGTTTTAATCTGTTATACTGATGTGAGAACTCCAGGAATGTTTGAAAAATACTATAAACATACACAATCAAATGAAGTTAGGTTCTTAAGGGGCAGACCAGGTGAAGTTGCTGTTAAAGAGGATAATTTCATTGTACGTGTTGAAAACACCATTAAAGGGGAATTTGAAGAAATTGAATGTGATATGGTTGTACTTTCAACAGCGATGGAACCCTCTGAAGGAACTAAGGAAATTGCAGAAATCCTAAACATTGGAACTACAGAGGATTCATTCATCAAAGAATCACATCCAAAAATTAAACCGGTTACAACGGATGTTCAGGGAGTATTTGTTTGTGGTACTGCACAAGATCCTAAGGATATTACTGATTCAATAATGCAAGCAACAGCCGCAGCATCTAAAGTAAGTGAATACAATCATGGTGGAGTGGAAATTGAACCATTCATTGCGGATATTGACTATGAAAAATGTCAATTATGTGGGGATTGTTTAGCTAAATGTAAATTTAAGGCTTTAAGC
Organism: Methanobrevibacter sp.; assembly: GCF_045603845.1. Taxonomy (GTDB): domain Archaea; phylum Methanobacteriota; class Methanobacteria; order Methanobacteriales; family Methanobacteriaceae; genus Methanocatella. The sequence goes on along the minus strand of NZ_JAZUMY010000104.1, from coordinate 16,487 downwards.
ATTATTGATGATGAATTGGTCTTGGATCCGATGAGTTGTGACGGTTGTGGAAAATGCTTAACTGTTTGTCAACATGGTGCAATCAACATTAACGGTAATATTGATGAGAAGATATTCGCTACAATTAATGGTGTATTGTCTAAAAAAGTGGAAGATGAACGTATCATATTGGTATTCCTGGATACTATAGGTTATACTGCAGCGGACAATATTGGAGTTAATAGACTGAATTATCCGGAATCAATACATATAATAAAAGTTCACTCTGTTAATCGTGTAAGGCCTAGCCATATTAAACATGCACTTGATAACGGTGCAGATGGAGTATTTATTGGTGAATTCCCTGGTGATTTAATGTATGATGAAGTTGAACGTAAAATCGAAAGGGTGAAAACACAGATTGCAAATGCTGATGAAAATCCGAATAGATTGGCATTTTCAAAAGTATATATTCCCTACTTTGAGGGGCTTGCCCGCAAGTTAAATGATTTTGACAAACAAATTGAAAATCTGAATGAAATAGAGGGGGTTTGAAAAACCTCTTATTTTTAATTTTTATTTAAATAAATGGTGATTTTAATGGTTGTACAAGTTATAAAAGCTAAAGATGATAAGATTACAACAGCTGATTTAATTGCTGATTTGAAAAAAAGTAATAAAATTGATTATTCAGGGGTGATTTTCACTTTTGAAGGAATGGTTCGTGGAAAAGATGAGAATATGCATTTGGAAAAGTTGATTTTATCAACTCCTGATGTTGAAAAAACTGTAGAGGAAATTGGGAAAATAGTTGACAATACTAAAATCAAATATAATGTTCATGAAATTTCAGTTGTTCATTATATTGGTGAATTTTACACAGGAGATACATTGTTTTTAGTTGCTGTTTTAGGTTCTCATAGAAACGAAACCCTTGAAGCATTAAAAGAAACAATTGAAAATGTTAAATTCAATGTAGAATTTAAAAAAGAAGAAATTTCAAAAGAAGGAAGAAAAACAATCTTGGCAGGTGGATAAATCATAACCATCCTGTTCTGTGAAAAGATTATGAGTATTCGATTAATAAATTGAGTTGTATATAAAGAAAATAAATCTATATTTTTAATGGAGAAGATTACATGGTAAAAAAAGGAACTGATGTGTTAAAAGAAGGGTTTGCTAAAATGACAAAAGGTGGAGTCATTATGGATGTGGTAAATGCAGAACAAGCAAGAATTGCAGAAGATGCTGGTGCTGTTGCAGTAATGGCGCTTGAAAAGGTGCCTGCAGATATTCGTGCCGCTGGAGGAGTGGCAAGAATGGCAGACCCAACTATTGTAGAAGAGGTTGTCGATGCTGTATCTATTCCGGTAATGGCAAAAACAAGAATTGGCCATATTGCTGAAGCACAAATTTTAGAAACTCTTGGAGTAGATATGATAGATGAAAGTGAAGTATTAACTCCTGCTGATGAAGAATATCACATTAACAAAAAAGAATTCACAATACCATTTGTATGTGGTGCACGTGACTTGGGCGAAGCATTAAGAAGAATTGATGAAGGTGCAGCAATGATTCGTACTAAAGGAGAACCTGGTACTGGAAACATTGTAGAAGCAGTCCGTCATATGAGAAGGGTGATGGGCGAAATCAGAATTATCCAAGGAATGCAGGAAGAAGAACTTTGGAAATATGCAAGAAACATTGATGCTCCAATTGAACTTGTAAAAGAAACTGCAGGGCTTGGAAAATTGCCTGTTGTAAACTTTGCAGCTGGAGGTATTGCAACTCCTGCAGATGCATCCCTTATGATGCAACTAGGATCTGATGGCATATTTGTAGGTTCAGGAATTTTCAAATCTAATAATCCTGAAGCATTTGCAAAGGCAATTGTTGAAGCAACAGCAAACTATGATAAACCTGAAGTATTGGCTGAAGTGTCCAAAGGTTTAGGGGATGCTATGAAAGGATTGGATGTGTCAACTTTAACAGAAGCTAATAGAATGCAAGATCGGGGAATTTAATTTCCTCCTTTTTTATTTTAAGAATATTTTGGTGTGAATATGGCTAAAATAGGAATCTTAAATTTGCAGGGTGCAGTTTCAGAACATTATGACATGGCAAAAAAAGCTGTTAAAAAATTAGGTGTAGATGTCAAAGTAGAATCCGTAAGATATGCAGAAGATGTCGAGGCATGTGATGGAATAATAATCTCAGGTGGAGAAAGCACAGTAATTGGTAAACTCATTTGTAAAAGAGGAATTGATAAAGTAATTAAAGACAATAACATACCGGTATTTGGAACTTGTGCAGGAATGGTATTGCTAGGTAAAAAAACAGATTTTAATCAATCATTGTTGGGATTGATGGATATTTCGGTGAAACGAAATAATTATGGACGGCAAAAAGATTCATTTGAACAACCAATAGATATCTTAGGTCAAAAATTCTTAGGCGTATTTATAAGGGCACCTGCAATTGAATCTTATGATGAAACAAAAGATGATATTAAAGTGTTATCAGAGTATGATGGTGAGATAGTTGCAATTCAACAGGGCCACAATATTGCAATATCATTTCATCCGGAATTAACAGAAAATACTTTAATTCATGAATATTTCATTAAAGAAGTTTTAAATAAAATTAATTAAAATTGGTTTATACATTCTTGATGAACTAACATTTTTATTAGGAATAATTTTTATGTTTCCAAATAAGATTAAAATATTGTATACTTATAGGGCTCTTTGAAAAATATTTTTCATATAAATCTATTTTTGAAATTATAAATAAAACTTTTGTTATTAATTTTAATTGTATAATTCCATTATTATTAATGATTATTTTCATCAATAGTTATTACAGTACTGTTTAATCCCAAAACCCTTGAATAATCAATTTTACTTGCAACTTTATTTAACATGCCAATGTTGTCAAATTTCAAATCATCATTTTCAACAATCGGATTAAATTCAACACCACTATCTTTAATGGAAACTAAAACATTCTCCTCATTGTTTCTGACAATAACATCAATGAAATCAATCTTTTCATTAGTATTGATAATATTAACCAACATTTCCTCGATTGCCAAAGCAACGATTGCTGATGATTTTGAATCCTTTAAATAATTCTGAACATCACGAGCCAAACTCACAGCATCTTCAATATTGCCATTTATAGTATGTTCAAACACATTTTCACTATCATTGATCCTATTGATGAAAAAGCCCTTATATTCTCCATTACTCTTCTTATTGTAATATCTTGAATATGCAAATATAAATAAGATGGTTATTGCTTCAACAATTGCAAAGGAAATCCAAATTCCATCTCCACCCAACACTGCGGACAATCCAAATGACAATGCAACAGGAAGAATAAAACCTTCCAATAATGAAATTAAGGTTGAAATTGTATTTTCCTGAATAGCCTGAGCATAGAAAGTATATAAAAATGTAATAGCTGTTCCAACATAACTTACTGCAAATATCCTTAAAGCATTCAATACAACAGGAACATCAGCAGGATTTTTAACACTATACAACATCAGCAATGATTGAGGATAAACAATAAATAATGCTGACAGTATCAGACTTGAAGCCAAAACAATCTTCAAAGATCTTTTAAGAATAAAGTTAACTCCAGAATAATCTTCCTCTTTAAAGTAAACTGATACGATTGGAGACATTGTTTGAGCAGTTCCAATTAAAAACATATACAAAATAAATAGACTATTATAACAGATTCCAAATGCAACCAAACCTGACTTTCCAATATAAATTCCTATCAATGAATTTAAAACAAATAATTTTAAAGTTAAATACAGTTGGGTTGAGGCTGAAGAAAAACCTGAAGTGATAATCTCTTTGAGATATGCAAAAATGGAGTTTAATTTTAATCTGATAAACTGCAAAGTACGTTCTGATTTAAAGAAGTAATATGATATGAATATGGAACCTACTGCATAGCCGGTTGTAGTAGCTAATGCAGCACCACCCAATCCAATTTTAAAGACGCCCATATATAATACATCACAGCATATGTTAACAATATTTGCAAGAAGAATTGCCCTAAAAGGTAAATTAGGAATTCCGTCAGCACGAATGAAATAAGATAAACTCATCATATAACATAAAAAGGGCATTCCTAAAATTATCATCACAAAATATTGACTAACTAAAGGATTCAATTCCGGCTGTGAGGAACACAGAAATTGCACAATACTGCCAGAAAATAGCAGTCCCACAATAGTAATCAGAATTCCAATAGCTAAAAGAGAAATAATCGAAACCGAAAAGTAACTATTGCTTTTATCATCATTGAATTCCGCTTTTGAAACAGAACACAATACACTGCCGCCCAATCCAATCATCCAGTAAATTAAATTAACGAATGTAATTACCGGAGCAACCAACTGAATTGCAGAAAGGTTTGATGATCCAATCAAAAAACTCACAATCAAAGAATCAACAAACAGACAAATATTTCCAGCCATGGAAGTAAATAAAGTTGGCAGGAAAAACTCACCAAACTTACTTTTCAATAAATCATAATTTCTCTCATACATTGCTAAAACCCTCTAATTACCAAAGAAATCAAGTTCATCCAAATATTTAACAAAATTGTAAATATACTCTTCTGAAATTAATGGCCAGTTAAGACCTAAACGATACAATACTTGGGTAGTATATTTGTTTTCAACTGGAACCCATTGTTTTTTGGTTTTTCCAGAACCGACAGAAGTAATCAATCCAGAAACACCTTCTTGTTTGGTTTTATCTGCCAATGCATCTTTTAAAGCATTCTCATATTCATCATTTTCACACGGTTTTATATTTAAACCTAAAGGTCTGATAATCTCAACAATATCAGCAAAAGATATGACATGGGAATTATAAGCATGGAAGACAATGCACTCTTTTGGTGTTTTGGACAATGCCACAATGGATTTGGCAGTCATATCGATCTGGCTGAATTCCACATTATTGGACAACATTTCATACGGCATACAGCCCATAGTAACAAATGCCTTTAAACGATTGATAAATCCATTGGACTCGAAATTAATTTGGAATTCACTGTCTGAACTTCTGGCCATCAAATTACCAACCCTCATAATCTTAATATCCAAATCATCTTCAACAGCAGCTTCAAGCACAGCCCTTTCAGCTAAAAACTTACTGTCAATATACTGGTTGTCAATTCCCTGACCAATATACAAATCCTGTTCAGTATAGTTGACATCCAATGGTGGGAAGTTGTCAATGCTTTCACCGGCGACACTGTATGTTGAAACCTGCACATATTTGGCATTTTTCATACGGGCAAACTTCAATCCATTCACCACTCCACCAAGGTTAATATCTTCAATGTCTGTTCCGGATGAAAAGTGTTTTACATTAGCAGCACAGTTGATGATAGTATCGATATTAAATGAAATGATTTCTTCAAAGTATTTGAAGTCAGTGATATCTCCTTCAACTACTTCCAATCTTTCATCGAACAATTTTTCATTGAAATCATCTGCAAAGTAATAGAAGAATAATGATTTCAATCTATCATAACCAGACAAATCACCTCTTGACCTTACAAAGCAGTAAATCATTTCTGATTCAGATTCCAGAAGTTCCTTTAAAACATGAATACCTAAAAATCCTGTAGCACCAGTCAATAAAACATTTCCTAAATCTTCATCTAATTTTCCATTAATCATGGATTCCAAATTATTTTTCTTCAATAAGTTATTGATTTTGGAATAATCATATTTGCTTGTTTTTGCAGAGTCACCACCTTCATTTTCCAAAATGAATTCTGAAAGCATTCTTGGAGTTGGATTTTTAAAGAAATCCCCATAACTCAATTCATAATTACGGTTTAAAGCAGCCATAGTAATTTTAGTTACTAGCAGTGAAGTGCCTCCAATTTCAAAGAAATTATCTTCAACACTAACTTCATCCAGACCTAAAACCTCTGCAAATGTATTTGCAAAGAACGCTTCAACCTCATTTTCAGGAGCAATATATTCAGTAATCAATTCAGGTTCAGGCAGATTCTTCAAATCAGTTTTACCGTTTAATGTCTGAGGCATTTCATCCAATTCCATATAAACTGTAGGAACCATGTAATAAGTCAATTTTTCACTAAGCAGTGACTTTAATTCTTCAATATCAAATGAAAACTCATTAGGACTTAAATTTTCAACTTTATATTCATCATTAACTGTGAAATATGCGCATAAATGATCATTATCCTTGATTTTTCTTACAACAACTGCCAATGAATTAATCGGTTCAAAATCAGACATTATCGATTCTATCTCACCAATCTCTATTCTCAATCCCCTGAGTTTAATCTGATTGTCCAAACGTCCATAAATGGAAATGTCCCCATCTTCATGCAGTTTAGCATAATCTCCAGATTTATAGAATCTGATGCCATTAATTTCAGTGTATGCTTTTGCATTATTTTCCGGACGGTTCAAGTATGCTCTAGAAACACCTAATCCTGCAATATACAACTCGCCCATCACATTAGGAGGTAATGGATTAGCATCCAAATCCATAATAGATTCATATACATTGAATAAAGGTTTACCTATTTTAAGTTCACCATCTTCAATCAGACGATTGTTACAGCATACCGTTGTTTCAGTAGGTCCGTAAATATTATACACTTTAGCATCAATATCTTTCAGTGCTTCCAATAACTGTGCAGGGAATCCTTCACCCCCTACAGCAAATATTTTGAATTTGGAGAATGCATCATTCAAATCATCAAGTTCAAGATATTGCAGCAATCTGGAAGGAGTACCACTGTAAACGTTAGCTCCAGTCCTGTTTATTAAATCACATAATGTTATTGGATTTTTATATTCATCATCATTAGCAAATACAATCGGAATGCCATTTAACATTGCAGTCATTGTTTCCTGAAGCAACATGTCAAATGCCACCGTTGAAATTGACAATGCCTTATAATTTTCAGCTTTTCCATTTGTTGCAAGGTCGTATGTGTAAATGTTTTTAGGGTCCGGATAGACAAAGTTTGCAAGATTTTTATGTTCCAGCATTACGCCTTTAGGAAGTCCTGTTGAACCTGAAGTATAAATGATATATGCAAGATTATCTGCTTTTAATTCAGGATTAGGATTGGAAACATTGTTTTCTTTAAGCAAATCATCTAATGGGATGATATTTTCTTCATAATCGGTTAAATCAATGTTTTTTATATTAATGATATCATCAACAATGATGAATTTTGAATCGCTGTCTGTCAATACGTGCTCGATTCTGTCTTTCGGATAATCTGAATCGATTGGTATGAATGCTGCACCGGACTTTAGAATACCGAATATTGATGCGAAAACATTACTGTTTCTTTTTAAGATAAACATTACTTTGTCTTCAGCACCAACGCCTCTCCTAATCAAAGCATTAGCTATTCTATTTGCACGTTCGTTTAACTCAGAAAAAGTGAAATTTCCATCTTCGGCATATATTGCAATATCATTAGGATAAAGGTCAACCTGTTTTTCAAATATCTTATTTAACCTGTACTCATCCAATTCTACAAAGTTGAGGTCTTCCTTGGATATTTGGTTCTGTTTAATTATTGAGATATCTTTAAGTTGAGTTTTTTGATTTAAATCAATGAATTTATCAATGACAATAGAAAGACTATCCAAAAATGTTTGAATCAACACATCTGAATACAATTGATCATTGTATCTGATGAAAACTTTATATTCATCGTTTTCTTCTACAATGTTTAGATTTAATTTGAATTTAAGGTTGTCCTCTTCTAGAGATTGCCTTGCAACCTTTTCTCCGTTGATTTTTAAATCTTCAATTATTTTGCCGTGGAAAGCATATAAAAAGTCCGGAGTGAATCCATACTCATCTGAAATCTTTGTCAGAGGATAGGATGAATGAGTCAATACTTCCAGCCATTCTTTATTAACATAACTAAAGAATTCATCCAATGATAATTCAGAATTTAAATTTAAAGTTAATGGGAGGGTTTTAACCATCATGGCTAATGTTTTTTGTTGGTTGAACTCAAATCTTCCGTTTGTAATTGTTGCTATTAACAATTTTTTATCATAGACGAATTTTGATAAAACAAATGATGATGCCGCTAAAAACAGATTGTTTTGAGTAATTGATTGTTTGGCGCAGAATTCATCAATATTGTCTTTTTGTATAAATATTGTTTTTTCTAATGCTTTTCCTTTATTTTCATCACCGCTCAAATCCGGAGTCATCAATGTCGCTTCGTCGAACTCTTTAATTTTATTGTAGAAGAATAATTTGGATTCCTCATATAATGAAGACTCCTTAACCTTTTCTTCACTTAAAGCATAATCAAAACCATTGATTTCTTCTGTGTCATAGTCTTTTCCATCATATTCCTTTGCGATTTCATCAAAAAGAATGTTCAAGGAGGTTCCATCTACAATGATATGGTGGAAGTCAGCCAGCAGCATTGAATCGCCAACTATTTTAAATCTGAATAATGGACCTTCTTCAAGATTAAATGGTTTTATGAAGTCATCCAGATTGATTTCATCGACAATTTTAATTAAATCATCAACTTTCAAATTGTCTCTTCTTTGCTGATAAACCTCTCCGTTTTCCATGATTATTCTTGTTTTTAGGTATGGATGATTGTTGATTACATTGACAATGGATGATTTAAGTTTACTTGCATCAATTGCATTTGTAAATTGGATTTTTTTCGGAAGGTTGTATGCTAGACTTTCCGGATTTTTAATACAGTCAAAGTAAACTCCTAGCTGATTTGAAGTTAATGGATATAGCTCCTGGACTTCATCATTTTCAGAGGCATCGATTTTAATTTCTGATGCAATTTTTTCTATGGTTTTATAGTTTAAAATTTCAGTAACATTCAATTGAGCGTTTAGCTTATTGTAAATTGAAGAAGTCAATTGTATGACTGACAGTGAAGTCAATCCTATGCTGAATAGGTCAGTATTAACACCAAATTCATCAATACCTAAAATTTCTGACACGATTTCATATATCTTTGTTTCAATTTCATTTCTTGGATTGATGAAATCATCATTATCAATTATTGGATCTGGTAAGTTTTTAAAGTCTGTTTTTCCGTTTGGTGTTTTTGGGAATTCCTCCATTTGTGTGAAATATGAAGGTACCATATATTCAGGAATTGAATCAATCAAATGTTGTTTTAATTCATCAATATTAATATCGATTGTGGCTGTGAAATAAGCGCATAAGTGTTCTACTGAATTGATTTTTTTAACTACTACTTTGGAAAGAGTTATATTTTCATAATTTGCGATTGCTCCTTCAATTTCAGACAATTCAATTCTTAAACCTCTGAGTTTAATTTGAGTATCATTTCTTCCAAGAACATATAACTCACCGGAATCATCTTTTTTACCTAAATCTCCAGTATTGTAATATGGAATATTATTCAATGTCATGAACACTTTTTCCGTTTGTTCGGGGTTGTTTAGATAGCCTCTTGCGATTCCTGCTCCACCTACATAGATTTCACCAGGTACGTATGCAGGCAGTTGATTTCCATCAATGTCCATGATTTTATCAACTACATTAAGCATAGGCCAGCCTGCAGTGACTTCAGGACTGTTCATCAGTTTGTAATGTGATGCTATTGTCACTTCTGTTGGTCCGTAAGAATTGTAGATATCTGCATCTGTGTATTTTGATAATCTGTTATACAATACTGGTGGGAATCCTTCTCCACCTACAATAATGACTTTGCATCTGCCGACAACGTTTTGAATTTCTTCAAGCTGCAGGTATTCCAGTAATCTTGTTGGTGTTGATCCGAAACCTTCTGCATCAGTATCTCTGAATAACTGCACCAGTTCCAACGGATCAATAGCCTGTTCATCATTGGCAAATACAACAGGCAGTCCATTTAATATTGTACCGAATATTTCTCTTAAGAATACAATAAATGATACAGTGGAAATTGAAATGAATTTATTGCATTTGTTGTTTAGTTCATAAATTGGAACATTCTCTTTTACATTTGCAATATAGTTTGAGATTCCTCTTTGAGTAATCATCACTCCTTTTGGTTTTCCAGTTGAACCTGAAGTATATATTAAGAAACATAGGTTATCTGATGTTAAATCAACTTTGGGATTGGAATCATCTTCTTCTAAAAGCAATTCATTAACATCAATTCTATTTTCTCCATTATATTCGATTTGTGAACTGGTAATGACAAATTTGGAGTCACTGTCTTCCAATATCTGGTTGATTCTGTTTTTTGGATAATTTGGATCAATCGGTATGAAAGCCGCACCTGCCTTAACAATACCTAAAACAGTCGCTATCAAATCGCTGTTTCTTCTCATCATAAACATTATTCTATCTTCAATGTTTACTCCACGCTTGATTAATCCATTGGCAATTCTATTAACTTTTTTATTTAATTCATCATATGTTAGCTCGCCATCTTCAGCAATAAGGATAGTTTTATCTGGATTTTCTGAAGTTATATTTTCAAACATGTCTGTGATTATTCCTTCATTGGCAAGTTTGATTTCAAAATCCTCATCCAACTCAATCTCTTCACGAATGGAAATATTTTTCAGTAATTTATCAGAAGAATTGAATTTTGACAACAATACATTAATTCCATTTAAGAATGCTTCCATTAGTTCTTTGGAATAGAATGATTCATCATAGCTAATGTGGATTTTTCCACTTTCAAAGTTGAATACGAATTTATAGTCTTTTTCAGCATAGTCATCAGTGTAGAATAATATTTCACTTGAAAAATCCAATTTATGATTATTTAATAAGGGATATCCATGATATTCTCTAAATTGACCGGTGAAATCATTTAGATATTCATTGACGCTTAAATCAGTATTGAAATGGTATCCGCAAGCTAATTTATTATAAGATATCAGAATATCTTTCGAAAAAGCAAATTTGGTTAAGTTAAATAAGAATGTTGCAAGCAATATCTTCTCTTTTGATAAATTAAATTTACCAGACAGTTGCTTTAGATTTTCAACATCTATTGTCTTGGATATTGATACATAATTTATTTTATCACCATTAACATCAGGTGAAATTGTGGTTGGATTATCAAAAGAGTTGATTAAGTTGTTATAGTAGTTTTCTGCCTTGAAAAAGTCAACAATATCAACATTATAATCCTTGCATTTTATGGATGAATCTTTCATAACCTGTTTTGCTAAATCCTGAATTCCATTCGCAATTTCCTGAATTTCCACTTTATTAAAACAGGATTTATTATATTCTATAAATATTGATTGTAATCCATTTTTATCTGAGTAATTTTTGTTTATTCTAAAGTGTAGTGGAAATTTTATGTCTTTTTGTAAAGTCAGGAATTTTGAATCATAATCTGTTGAATTGGATACAATTGAAACCATTGAAATGCAATCAGGATCAATATTCTGATTTCTTAAATCTGTTGTATATTCGCTGAATTGCAGTTTTGCATGAGCCAAACCTTCTTTTAGAACAGATTTCGAATAGGCAAGCAATTCTTCAAAAGTTAATTCTTCATCATATTCTAATCTTAATGGAATGGTATTTACAAACATTCCTAAGGCATTTTCTTGGCCAAAGTATCTTCCATGAACTGAAGTGTTCATTACCAAATCTCTGAATAACAAGTTGTCTTTTTTGGATTTGGCAAAGTATAAGAAGTTAAGTGCTAATGCAGTGATGAATGGTGAATAATTGAATTGCGGAATTTCGGTTAACTTGACTTCCAAAAATCCAAGTTGCGAATTATCAAATGTATACCAGTCAGAATTATAATTTTTCAATGTATTTAACCAGTATTTCTTATCGGCGATGGCTTCAGAGGAGTTTAAATATTCCAATTCCTTTTCAACATATGTTTCATAGGAATAATCAATTGGAATATATTTTTCATTGTTTTTAATGCAATCAATCACTTTATCGATTTCCTGTGGAATTATTGAAAACAATGAAGTTCCGTCAAGCAATATGTGCTGAACAACACCAATGAGAACTGTTGTGTTTTCAGTTTTCAGAACTGCCCATCTATACAATGGTGAGTCAAAAATTCCATCAAATGGATTTTTCAAATACTCTTCAATAAATCCATTCAAATCCATTTCAGATATTTCAAATGATTCTACATTAACAGAATCATTTTCATTATAATATTGTTTAAAATCACCGTTTGTATCATATTTAATTTGTAGATTTAAATATTTTTGAGATATTAGTTCAATAGCCTTTTTTACATATTCAAAATCGGTTTTTGAATAATTTTTTCTAAATTTCAGATAAAATGAATCATTATGAGGATTATTTATCTCTGAAAACAATAACATCTTTTGAGATGAAGATAAATTAAAAAATTCCATAAAATTCACCACTTATATTATATAAATGTTTATTCAACACAATATTTAAAATTAATAAAAAATAAATGAAAAATTGGGATTAATATGAATATTATAAAAGAATATGATGATAAAGAATTAGTTTTGGCTGTTGAAGGCCGTGTAGATACAATCACTTCACAGGATTTGGAAAAAGAAATTAATGATGAATTTGGTAATTTCAACTCTTTAATTTTAGATTTTTCTGCTTTGGAGTATATTTCCAGTGCAGGATTGCGCGTATTGATTGCTACACAGAAAAAACTTAAAAGTGACGACATTCCTATGGTTATTAAAAATGTCAATGATGCAATTAAAGAAATATTTAGGATGTCCGGATTTGATAAGATATTGAAGATAGAATGAGTTTCTTGAAAATAACTCCTAATATTGATAATTTATATCAATTAAATGAATTTATTCATAGCATCATTTTAAAAGAAGACTTTCAAGTTGATTTGATAGTTGAAGAAGTCTTTGTGAATATTGTTAACTATTCTCATTCTGATTTTATTCAAGTCAATGTGGATTATACAGATAAAACATTAAAAATGGAATTCATTGACAATGGAATTGAATTTAATCCTCTTTTAAAGGAAGATGTGAATCTTCCCAACAACATCGATGATGCAGAAGTGGGAGGTTTGGGAATTCATATTACAAAAGAACTGTCTGATGAAATTTCATATGAGTATGTTAATGGTGAAAACCATTTAAAAATAATTAAAATTGTGGAATAATGAATGACAAGATAAAAAAGATATTAATACCTTTTGTTATAATGGTAATCTTCAATTTGGGAGTTTATTATTTGACATTCGGCAAAAACTTTGGTGGAGGATATTCTCCTCATGTTGGAATATTGTTAATTTCAGGATTATTACTTGGACCATATGGGGCTATAGGAGCAGTTGCCGGAAATTTTTTATGCGATTTGGTTAGAGGATATACTGTATCAATAGCCATATCTTCAGCAGTTGTCGGTTTTGGTGTATCTTATTTGGCATATAAATTATGGTACAATAACTTCGACAATAAGGTTAAAATTACAAAACCAAGATTAGACAATACAACTCATGTTCTTTTATTTATTATGATTATTCTTTTTTGTGCAGCATTATATGCAATAGCACATGCAAAGTTAGTTTATCTAATTTATCCTAATAATATACCTATCGTTTCTAAGATTGGAGTTAGCTATTTTGTCAATTTTATCAATTCATCATTTATGTTTGGTATAATTGGAATCTGGTTATCTAAACATTTCAACTTTTTCGAAGTTCCTGAAAAATCCAATAAACAAGAACATGAAAAAATATATCAGATTTTAGGATGCTCAATAATTCTTTTCACTGTGATAATATTAATTATAGATTGTATTTTTAATTTAACAAATGCAATTGTGCTTGTTGAATTGGTTGTTCTTGTTGTATTGTTATTTGCTTATTTAACAAAACCTTTCACTTCCGATGTTTCTGAAGTTGATTCAAACTCAATCCCAGAAAGGATTATGAATCGTTTTTTAATAATCATTTTAATTCTCACTATAATTGGTTTAGCCATTTCATCAGATTCCGTTTTAATCAAGTTGGCAGATGTTTATCTGTCAGGTACTGCTGAAGATGTGGTTATATCAATGTTATTGGTAACAGATGGTTTATTGCTGGTATTTTTAATTCCTTCACTTTCTGTTTTGAGATATGTTGAAAATAAAGTTATTGAACCTATTACTAAATTTTCTAAAATTGAAAATTTTGTAAAAGAAAATCAGAAAATCGAGTCAGAAGGTTTGATTAACATTTATTCTGAATATATGGGTAATGATGATGAGATTGGAGTTTTAGCCAGAAGTTATTCTGACTTAATCAGTCATAATAATTATTACATTGAAAATATTCAAAAAATTGAAGGTGAAAAGGAGCGCATTAAAGCGGAGCTTGATATTGCAACTAAAATCCAACAGTCAAATCTTCCATTAGAACCAATTGATAATGAATATTTCATTGTTAATGGATATTCCCATCCTGCAAAAGAAGTTGGTGGAGACTTCTTTGATTATTATGAATTAGATGGGGACAATTTGGCTATTGTTATTGGAGATGCGTCAGGCAAAGGCGTTCCCGCAGCATTGCTTGCAACAATCACACAAGTCATGATCAAACAGCTTCTCATGCATGAAAAAAATCCTTCAAAGATTTTGTATTCGCTTAACAATCAGTTATGTGAAAACAATTCTGAAGCAATGTTCATCACATTATGGCTGGGAATTTATAATAAAAATACTCATAAATTGACATTTGCCAATGCAGGACATAACCCTCCATTAATCAAACATGATAACTCATTTGAATTTTTAAAAGTGAATGAGGGGCTTGTTTTGGGAATAATGGATGATTTTAAATTTGAAAAAGAGGAAATCATTTTGGATAGTGAACTTGTTGCATACACTGATGGAATAACTGATGCCAATAATAAATATAATGAAATGTATGGTGAAAAAAGGTTAATTGATTTCTTCAATATTTATAAAAATGATAAAGATCCAATCAAACCATTGCTTGAAGATATTGATAAGTTTATTGACGGTCAAGAACAATTTGATGATATGACCTTAATGTATTTGATGATTAAAGATGATTAAGTTAGCTTATGTTGATGTTAGTGATTTAAATTTAAGTAAATCTTATAATTTATTGCCTAAAATTCGTAAAGTAAAAGTGGATAATTTTAGATTTGATAAGGATAAAAAGCTTAGTTGTGGTGCGTATTTACTTTTGAAAAAATTATTGAGTGAAGAGAATATAACACAACCTGCTTTCGAAATAGGAAAATTTGGTAAGGCATGTCTATCTAACAATGACAATATCCATTTCAATTTAAGTCATTCAGGTAAAATTGTTGCATGTGCAATATCTGATATGGAAGTTGGTGTTGATGTTGAATATAATGATCCTACAATTGATTTAAATATAGCTAAACATTATTTCTATAATTCAGAATATGAAAATATCATGAACTCCAAATGTCCTTCAGATGAATTTTTCAATTATTGGGTTTTGAAGGAAAGCTATATGAAATACACCGGATTGGGATTTCACCTAAAATTAGACAGCTTTGAAATACTGATTAATGATGAGATTAAACTTAAAAATGATAAAAACAATTTGAAATTTAACTTATTTGATATTAATGATTATAAATTGGGGCTTTGCTCTAAATATAATATAAAATTCCCTGTTAAGTACAATATTGGTGATTTATACCCTTAAAAATTAATAAAAAGAATAACTATTTTTTAACAATTGGGATTAATCTTGCATTATAAGGAACCAATGATTAAAAGTATATTATTTTGCATCTATCAGAAGTATGTTTTCCAAAAGATTAATATATTATTATAAAAATATATTAGTATACAAATATACAATGAATTTTTGGAAGTGATTTGGATGGCAACAACAATTAGGATAAATGAGGATATTAAACAATTGTTGAAATTGAAAAGTGTTGAAACAGGAATTACACAATTGGATTTGGCAAATAAGTACATTCTAAAAGGTCTTAAAGAGGATGACACTCCAACTAATGTAATGAGCATTAGTGATATTGAAGCAATGTTGTCTTTTGATAAACCTGAAGGAGATAAAAACTTAGAGAAATTAGATGGAGTATCACACTCAGAAGTACCAACTAACAGCGTAGAATTAAAGAAAAGTAGTTACAGATAAATATGATATTTTTAGATAGCACATACCTGATTGGATTGATGATTGATAATGATGACTATCACGAACAAGCACATCAACTAAGGCCAATCATAGACAAAGAAAGAAAACTAATAAATAACACTGTACTGGTGGAAGTACTCAATAGCCTAAAAAAGAACAACCATAGAATAGAATTGGATGAAATATTGGATACTTTACTAAGCTTGGATAAAGTGGTTTTTCTTACCAGTGAAGATTATAATGAAAGTTTTAACTTATTTAAATATTATAATCTTAGTGTTAACTATTCTGACTGTACAATTTTAAAAACAATGATGGATAATAATGTTTCTGTTGTTGTATCATTTGATTCAGACTTT
>NZ_JAZUMY010000103.1:0-2993 GCF_045603845.1 Methanobrevibacter sp. | reverse complement strand
GATATGGATTGGCAAAAAACCATAAAAACTGAAAAACCATGAAAACCAAAAAACTAAAAAAACCATGTAAACTTATAAAAACTTTTGTAAAAGTTTTTTTTAAAAAATAGCTTACAATTGTTTTCAGGTTAATTAAAGGATTATGCATTGGTTTTGGTGGTGTGGTTTTTACAAAAAAACTAAGGTTGGGGAAATGTGCGGAGGCATGTTTAAAAGTGGCCCCGCTTATCCTGGAAAAATTTGGTTTTTTAAAAAATCAATTCTCAGAAACATTCTCTAAATTCTTATTTTTTGATTTAAAGGATTTTAAGAAGATTTTAAAAAAACCATCAAAAAAGTTTACAAGAGTTTTCATGGTTTTTATGGTTTTTATAAAACTGATTGGTATGACATCTATAAAACAACAAATAATCAAAGCCAAAAAGGAAAAGCGAGAAAGGGAGGAAGAATTGTGGTTTGTGGATTACTGCAACAACTGCAAAACAGGATTGGCTTCGCAGTGTGATGTTGCCTGCCATCATCCATGGTACTGCTGGCATGAAGGTGAATCAGCTATTGTACAGGCTGCCATTGTCCGGATTGACGAGTTTAGAAGGCTGCATGGACACATCACATCACAGATGTATTGGGATTATAAGGAATTAAGAAAAAGACAGCGCCAGTTAATATGGCAAGGCAGAAGAAAATTCTTGAGAGACAAATAGTTATTTTTCAGATTTCATTTTAATCCTTTTGTATTTTTCAAAAACAGCCTCATACCCTTTTTTATAAAAGGGACATGCCTTGATGCATTCAGTGCATCCTTCGCTGCAACCGATACATAGCTCTTCTGTGAAACTTACTGTTTTTGTTTTTTTATCAAGGATTAAAGCGTCATGAGGACATGCTCTAACGCATGAGTTACAGTAGTTACAGTAGTCCGGAATCCAGTCATAAGAATCGCTTTCAGCTTTGGGAAGGTTTTTTATGTTTACCAGTATTGCAGCTATTTTCTGGTTGGGTCCGATTTCAGGACTTATCAGCAGACCGCTTTTTCCGATTGCACCCATTCCCGCCTTTTGGGCAAGATGTGAAAAGTCTATTGTCTCTTCACGGGGATGTGCAACACTTGTTTCAAATCCACGAAGCCTCAGATAATCTGAAATCTTATATGTCATATTTCCAAAGTCTCTGTAGAGGTCATTGTTGTACTCCTGGGCTTTGGCTCCTGCACCGACATCATGTATGCATTGGCTGATTTCATATGAAAATACGACAGCTGAGTTAAAATCAAAATCAAGACCGTGCATGAAATATTCCTTGATGCCATCAACATAAGCTATTTCCACAACACCCAATTGCTTTAAGTATATTTCAAAATCCTTGAGAAATTCTTTTGTAACAGAATCTATGGGATTTATGGGGTTTTCTATTCTTGAAGTGTCAGGAAATGATACGCCGTCGCAGCAGGAACTGGAATTGGATTTGACCAGAACATCCTGTATCAAGCCATCGAAGTTCCAGTTGTCAGCCATCAGCAACACCCGCAGCTGCATCCGGAACCTATCTCAAAGCCGAACTTTTTAAGGAAGTATCTGTAATCGAACCTGTTCAGTGTGGCCTCATCGACAAATGATAAAATACCTATTTCATCATCAAGTGTGAGATTCTTGAATGTGGAGAATGTTGAATCTCTTAATACATCCTCAACAGTATTTTCACCGAATTTGAATGCAATTTGGGCAAATGGAAAATCGAAATTGTTCCGATCATCTATTTTCACAGTTATTTCTTCGCCTTTAGTGAGGACTATGAGGTTGTCAGTATTGGGCAACAGCATTGCCATTCTGGCACCGTCTTTCAGTGACTTGAATTCATCATAGTTTTTGTTTGCCCATTTTTTCCAAATTTCATTATTAAAATAATCCATTTTATTCACCCATTTATTTCTTCATTGATTTTATCTTTAATTATTTCGACACATCTTTCCCCTTCGCTGTCAAGTCTAAACGGGTCTGTGGCAAAGGCTTTGTGTTCATTCAGGACATCACCAACACCGATTGTTTTAAAAACTTTGATTCCTCTGTTGTTTAAAATCTTGTTCACGCATCCGTTGTCGCATCCGTTGATTGCTATAATCGGAAATTTCCTAAGCATCTCATCGTTTTGTCCTTCAGTGTCTGCTGAGGTTGATCCCATGCAGATTGATATTATGTTAGGGTTTTCCTTTTTGCAGTCGCCTACTGCAACGCGTGACACCAGTCCGTTGGCACTCATTCCGTTGCATGAAGCCAAAGCTATCTTTTCATCCATTGTTATCACCAATATTTTTCAAATATTTCTTCAAGACTGTCAATGATGTTTTCATTGGCAAGTTTGTAGTAGATCCATTTTCCCTGTTTTCGAGCTGACAGCACGCCCTCCTTTTTCATCATGTTGAGATGATGGGATATTGTTGACTGGGATTTGTCTATAGCTTCAAGTATTTGACAGACACATAATTCACCGTTTTTCAAGAGATAGATTATCTTAAGTCTTGTTGGATCTGCCAATGATTTTAACACTGCTGCATTATCTTCAAGGGTTTCATCTGAAGGTAATGTCTTGGTTAAATTTTCGACCGAAAAGCATACCTCACAGCTTTCATCAGTATTTTTAATAGTCATATACTATAATATTATTTCGATATATTTAAATGTATCGATATGTTTTATTTATAAAAATTATCAAGTGGAATACCACTTATCCACATCAACCCTTTGAGTTTGAACTTCAGAAACTATTTTTTCGTAGGCCCCTGTGAATGCAACTACACAATCATCGTGAATAGCTTCATTTGGATATGCAGTTATTTTTTCCAGAAATTCCATCGCCCATTTTTTCGTGAACCCGGTCGAATCCTTTCCAACTAAGTAAATGCCCTTCTTTTGAATATCTGCTGAAACTCTTCTTGCACGGTCAACTTTATTCTCTCTTGAGTTACCAGTTCCTGTAGCAAATCCCCTTCGGTTCAG